>JAAZBY010000135.1 GCA_012513595.1 Chloroflexota bacterium | reverse complement strand
TGGGAGGGCCAGGACGACTATGGCATCTATGAGCTGACCATGGGCGCGGCCCTGCTGCTCGCCTTTCTCTTCTTTGCCCTCCTCCCGAGGGTGACGCTCCTGACCTCCCTGCCGATCTATGTGCTCTTGGCCGCGGCGGCCTGGTACGGCAGCGTGCTGGAGCACCGCCAGCTGCGCACCCTCGGGCGGCGGCGGGCGCGGGGGATGCTCTCCCTGGGCATCACCTGGGTGACGCTGGCGCAATCGCTCCTGCTGACGGGGCTGCTCCTGGGTGGGGCGCACCTGGCCGGCTGGAGCCACGTGCGCGGCTGGAGCGATGGCCCCCTCCTGGTGGCCCTCGTCGCCGGGCTGCAGAACGTCTCCCAGGGGGCGCGGCTGGGCATCCGGCGGCGGCTGTGGCTGGGGCTGGCGCTGTGTGCCTCTGCCGTGCTCCTGGCCGGGCTGCCGGCCTTGCGCGAGCGGTTGTTCCTCTCTACGGCGGTACTGGTGGGGGGTGGCCAGGTGCTGAGCGGCCTGATCGGCCGCGGGGCGCTGCAGCAGCGTGTGCGGCGAGACGGCTTTACCCCCTCGGCGCCCGGCGCGCCCTACTGACCCGCCCCTTCGTTCGGGCTCACGGGGCGGCCCATGCGCCTTGGCAATCGTTAACTTGCTGTCCATCGGCTATGGAAAGTTATCCACAGAATGCAGGATGCCCTGCATTTCGGGCCTGAGCGGTCGCGCGTGGTTGACCGGCGAGCTTATGGGCTTTTCATAATGCCATATCTAGGGTGTTTTACTGAGTATACACACTAGGGATAGTGGTGGGTAAAGATCCAGGTTAATAATCGCGAAACGCGTGCAATACCTCTTGCCAAAACCGTCGGGATGCGCTATACTGCTTTTTGCGAGTGAGGCACAGAGTCCCTTTCTACTCACAAAGCCAGAGCACGGCGCCGGGCAGACGTCCCTCGGAACGTTGGTCCCGTCCACCGCCCGGTGCCCCGGCACCCGCAGAGCCACTACAGCCTCGGTCTCAAGCCCATAGTTAGCATCGGTCGTGTTCGTCAGATTGCGATGCCCCGGCGGGTCTCGCCTGTTGGGCGATAGTTCTTGCACCAATCCAGACACGGAGGTCCCGTCATGTCCCGTCCAGTGCCGCATATGGTCCGTAAGCGCGATGGAAGACTCGTGCCGTTTGACCAGGAAAAGATCACCAGCGCGATTTTCAAGGCGGCCCAGTCAGTCGGCGGGAACGACCGTGAACGCGCCGTGTTCGTCTCCAACGCCGTGGTCGACATGCTCGAGGGCCTCTACTTTGAGGTCGGCACGGTGCCCTCGGTGGAGGACATCCAGGACGTCGTCGAGCGGGTGCTGATCAAGCATGGCCACGCCAAGACGGCCAAGGCCTACATCCTCTACCGCGACCTGCACAACAAACTGCGGGACATCCGCGCCCTGATCGATGCCAACGAGCTGGTGGACGGCTACCTCGAGCATCTCGATTGGCGCGTGAACGAGAACAGCAACATGTCGTTCTCGCTGCAGGGGCTGAACAACCACATCTTTACCGCGGTGAACTCGGCCTACTGGCTGAACCGCCTGTACCCGACGCACATCCGCGATGCGCACATCAACGGGGACCTGCACATCCACGACCTGTACATCCTGGCCGTGTACTGCTGCGGGTGGGACCTGCGCGACCTGCTGATCCGCGGGTTTGGCGGCGTCTCGGGCAAGATCGAGTGCAAGCCGCCCAAGCACTTTCGCACGGCGCTCGGGCAGATCGTCAACTTTTTCTACACCATCCAGGGTGAGTCGGCCGGGGCGGTGGCCTTTTCCTCGTTCGACACCTACCTGGCGCCGT
This sequence comes from Chloroflexota bacterium, assembly GCA_012513595.1. The sequence goes on along the minus strand of JAAZBY010000135.1, from coordinate 369 downwards.
TCATCCGCTACGACGGCCTCAAGCCCAAGGAGGTCCGCCAGGCGCTCCAGGAGTTCATCTTTAACATGAACGTGCCGACGCGGGTCGGCTTCCAGACGCCCTTTACCAACATCACCATGGACCTCACCGTCCCCGCCAACATGCGCGACGAGTACGTCATCGTCGGCGGCCAGCCCACGCTGGATACCTACGGTGACTTCCAGGAGGAGATGAACCTCCTGAACCGCACGTTCGCCGAGTTGATGATCGAGGGGGACGCCAAGGGGCGCGTGTTCACCTTCCCGATCCCGACCTACAACATCACCCAGGATTTTGACTGGGACAATCCGGTGCTCGACCCGGTCTGGGAGATGACGGCCAAGTACGGCG
>JAAZBY010000134.1 GCA_012513595.1 Chloroflexota bacterium | reverse complement strand
GGGATAGGGAATCGGCCAAGGGGGTGAGGTCGACGCGCGGCAGCGCCGGGCCAGGGCTGGGCGCGCCCCCCGGGAGTTCCTCGGCGGCGGCCGGCGTCCCCGCGTCGCTCGCGGCCCAGGCCTCCTCGTCAGCGCCCTCCCAAGGCGCGTCCTCCCAGGGCTCCTCGTCGTCCGCTGCGGGCTTCTCTTCGTCCGGCGGGGCAGCGGGCTCGGCGGGCACGGGCTCGTCCACACCGTCGGGCGCTGCGGGCGGCGCCTCGTCCTCCCATTCGGCAGGCTTGGCAGGCTCGACGGTCTCGTCCGGCCCTGCCGGGGCCTGCTCTGCCTCGTCGGGCTGCGCCAGCGCCTCGGGCGCGGGGGGCAGGACGATCTCCTCGAGTTCGACGAGCAGGGTCCCGTCGGCGGGCAAATCGACCGCCGCCGGCGTCGCATCCCCGATGACGATGGCCGACCAATCTCGCGCCAGGCCCAGGGGGGCCAAACGCGCGCGGGCCTCGTCGGGCCCCTTGGCCAAGAGGGGCAACAGGTCCCAGACGGGCATGGCTTGGGCCAGGTTGGTCGTCATGAGCGCCAGGAAATCGCCGGCGGCCAACGCCACCCGGTATAGCCGCGGGGCGGCCTCGCGCCGTAACCCCGCCGGAACGCTCGGCTCCGGCGCCGCGGCGACCGCCGGCGGCGGGAGCCAGGGAGAATCGGCGGGCAGCAGGAAGGGCCGCCCGCCCAGTACGCCGCACAAAGAGGCCGGGCCCAGCTGGGCGATGGTGGCCTGCCCATCGGCGATCGCGACGGCCTGCAGCCCGGCCGCCACCTGATGGGCCCCATCGGCGCGCAGATTGCGCTGGAACAGCAGGCCGCTGGCAGCGCGCAGCGCCGCATCGAGGGCCTCGGCCACGTCACCCTGTTGGGCATAGTAGGTCAGCTCGATGGCGCTCAGCAGTCGGTCATACAGGGCCGCGGCAATCCGGCTGCCGTCCGCAGCCTCCACCAGAATGTGCAGGCGGCCAAGCTCCTGGCCGGCGCCCGCACTGGGTGCTGCGGAGACGCGTGTATTGGTGGGAGGCCGAAGGAACGTTCCGCCCCACAGGCCGAACTGCTCCACGGCCAGGTCGGTCGTGCTGCTCATGGTCACTCCCTGGGGCCAGATGCAGTCGGAGACCTCTCCGGAGCATTGAGGCTGGCCGCCCAAGCCGGCCAGGCGTCAGGCGCCTACTCCCACTCGATCGTGGCGGGCGGCTTGCTCGAGATATCATAGACGACGCGGTTCACCGAGGGCACCTCGTTGACGATCCGGTTCGAGATGCGCGTCAGCACCTCGTAGGGGATGCGCGCCCAATCGGCGGTCATGCCGTCCTCGCTGGTAACGGCACGGACGGCCACCAGGTTGGCGTAGGTGCGGCCGTCGCCCATCACCCCCACGCTGCGCAGATCGGTGAGCACCGCAAAGTACTGCCAGATCTCGCTATCCAGCCCGGCCGCGGCGATCTCTTCGCGCACGACGGCATCGGCCTCTTGCAGGGCGCGCACGCGCTGCGGGGTGACCTCGCCGATGATGCGCACGGCCAAGCCGGGGCCCGGGAAGGGTGCCCGGTAGACCATCTCCTCGGGCAAGCCCAGGGCATCGCCCACGGCGCGCACCTCGTCTTTGAAGAGGTAGCGCAACGGCTCGACGAGCTTTAGCCGCATCTGCTCGGGCAGGCCGCCGACGTTGTGGTGCGTCTTGATGCGCGCGGCCGTCCCCGTGCCGGACGTGGCACTCTCGATCACGTCAGGATACAGGGTACCCTGGGCGAGGAAATCCACCTGCCCCAGCCGGTGCGCCTCTTCCTCGAACACCTCGACGAACAGGCGGCCGATGATCTTGCGCTTTTCCTCCGGCTCGGTCACGCCCTGCAGGGCGTCCAAAAAGCGTTCCGAGGCGTTCACGGGGATGACGCTGCTGCCCAAAAAGCGCCGCAGGCCGGCCATGCTCTCTACCGCTTCGTTCTTGCGCAGCAGGCCATGGTCGACAAAGATGGCCGTCAACTGGTCGCCGATGGCGCGACGGAGCAGGGCCGCCACCACCGTGGAATCCACCCCGCCTGATACCCCGCAGACCACGCGTCCCGTCCCCACCGTCTCGCGGATCTGGGCGATGCTTTCCTCGATGAACGACGTGGGCGTCCAATCGGGCGTGCACCCGCAGATATCCACCACAAAGTTGCGGACGATCTGCAGGCCGCGCGGCGTGTGCGCCACCTCGGGGTGGAACTGCAGGCCGTACAGGCGCCGGGCCTGATCGGCCATGGCGGCGATGGGCGAGTTCTCCGAGTGTGCCAGGGGCACAAAGCCCTCCGGCAGCGCCTCGATGCGGTCGCCATGGCTCATCCAAACATCGAGGGGTGAGGCCAACCCGGCGAAGAGCGGGGCCTCGGCGTGGTCGACAGTCACCTGGGCCAGGCCGTACTCGCGGCTCTGGCTCCCCACCACCCGGCCGCCGAGGTGCTGCGCCAATAGCTGCATCCCATAGCAGATGCCCAACACGGGCACCCCTCGCGCGAGGATGTGGCTGAGCAACCGCGGCGCCCCGGCATCATACACGCTGTTGGGCCCGCCGGAGAGGATGATCCCCCGAGGGTTCAGCGCATCGAGCTCGTCGGCGGTGGCGTCCCAGGGGAGCATCTCACCGTAGACATGACACTCCCGCACCCGCCGCATGATCAGCTGGCTGTACTGAGAGCCATAGTCCAAAACGACGATCGTTTCCCGGTGAGAAGACTGCCTGGTGTTGCTCATCTGTTCCTCGGTAACCATCAAGAGGTCGGCTGCGCCCTGCTGCCAGTGGACATCGGATTATACCGGCTGCGCAGGCCGGCGCCAAGTGGCCGGCGAAGGTCAGGTCGGCCAGGAAAGGTGCCCGTAGGTGCGCCGCAGGTAGGCCATCTGGGCCTCAGAGAGCCCGGGGCTGAGGATGTCGGCCACGTTCTGCCGCAGGTGGGCAATGCTGCCCGTCCCCACCAGCACCGTGGAGACCGCCTGGCTCTGGGCGGCGAACTGATAGGCCGCGCGGGTCAGCGAGGGAACGGGCTCGCCCACCTGCCCGAGGCAGAGGGGGTCCTCGGCCGTCGGCGAGAGGCCCTGCAGCAGCCCCTGCGCCTCCATCTCTTGGAAGGTGGCCAGGGCCTCCTCAGCGTTGCGCAGCGACCGCCGCACCGAGGCCATCACGAACACCCCGACGTTGTGCTGCGCGCAGAGCGGCAGCACCCGGCGAGAGGCCAACTGGTTCAGGATGCCGTGCTTGACCATGCAGGTGTCAAAGAGGTCCTCTTGCAGGGCCATTGCCAGCATGGCGTGGTCCGGGTCGTCGGCGGCCGTCTCGGTGATGCCCACGTAGCCGATCTTGCCCTGCTCTTTGGCGCGCAGGGCCACGGGGTAGAAGCGATCGATCACCGCGCGATACGTCTGGGGCCGCACGCCGTGGTACTGGAGGACGTCAATGTACTCCACGCGCATCAGGCGCAGGCTGGCCTCCAGGGTGCGCATCAGCGCCTCGGGGTCCTCCGCAACGGCGCCCCCTTGATAGGGCGGGAACTTGGTGGCCAGCACGTAGCGATCCCGCGGCACGCCCGCCAGGGCACCCCCCAGGAGCTCCTCACTGCGCCCATAGGCCGGGGAAGTGTCAAACAGGTTGATGCCCTCGTCCAGGGCCTGGCGCACCAGGCGATGAGACTCGGCCTCCGGAAGGCCGGCGCTCTGCCCGATGCGCGCAGGGCCGCCGGTGCCGAGCCCGGCCACCGATACCCGCAGATGCGTGCGCCCCAGGTCTCGATACAGCATCAACCATCTCCTTGCAGTAAGCCCACTCGCCACCGCCTCGTCCCGCCGGGAAAAGCATAAGCGATCGGCCTGACCCTGTCCAGCAGGCGAAACCTGCAGGTTGAACTCCTCAAACAGTTTGGGCTGCTTCACGGGCTACTATGGCTAGAGGCGCCAGGGCCGTCGTGACACTACCGGTCGTGGTCGCTCCGCAGGGCAGCGCTTGGCCGGCCCCGTACTTCGTTGACAAAGCAACAGCCCTATGCTACCATCCATAACGTATCCTGTTCTATTGCGCTCCATGATGGGCCGACAGCCCGCCCGGGCAATCCGCAGTGTCCTCGGCAACCATACTCGCCAAATCCTGCGCAAAGACTACCCCAGGCGGAGACCACTTGAGCGCCCGTGATAGATCAGCCTCATTCGCGCCATGCGACGTTGGCGCCGTGGTTCTCGCCTAAGGAGGCCCCCCATGGACTCATCCCCGCGTTCTGAGACAACGCCGGCTAGCATCAAGGTCGTCGGCGTCGGCGGCGGCGGCTGCAACGCCGTGAACCGCATGATCGAGACGGGCCTCGGTGGCGTCGACTTTGTGGCCATCAATACCGACGTGCAGGCGTTGCGCCTGTCCCAAGCGCGCGTCCGCCTGCAGATCGGCGCCGAGCTCACCAGGGGCCTGGGATCGGGCGCCAACCCGGTCGTCGGCGCCAAAGCCGCCGACGAATCGCGTGGCCTCCTCACCGAGGCCCTCAAGGGCGCCAATATGGTCTTTCTGACCGCCGGGATGGGCGGCGGAACCGGCACCGGCGCCTGCTCGGTGATCGCCGAGATCGCGCGCAAATCGGGCGCGCTGACCGTCGCCGTAGTCACGCGACCTTTCTCGTTCGAGGGTCCGCGGCGCGGCCGCGTGGCCGAAGAGGGGATCCAAAAGCTGCGCGCCTGCGTAGACGCCATTGTCATCATCCAGAACGACCGCATCCTGCAGCTGGTCGATCGGCACATGCCGATCAAGCGCTCGTTCATGCTGGCCGATGAGGTCCTCTACCAGGGCGTGCGCGGAATCTCGGAACTGATCACCGTCGTCGGAGACATCAACACCGACTTTGCCGACGTCAAGGCGATCATGACCGATGGCGGCACGGCGCTCATGGCCATCGGCCGCGCCTCCGGTGAGGAGCGTGCCCTGGCCGCCGCCAACCAGGCCATCAACTCCTCCCTACTGGATACCGACATCCGCGGCGCCAAGGGCGTGCTGTGGGTGATCAAGGCGTCCGACAGCCTGACGTTGTACGAGGTAAACCAGGCCGCCCAGCTCATCGCCAAGAACGTCTCGCCGGAGGCCAACATCATCTTTGGCCAAGTGGAGGACGAGGCGATGGGCGAGGAGCTCGAGATCACCGTCCTGGCCACCGGGCTGGAGGATGCCGAGGGCGGCTTCTCACCCACCCTGGCTGACGAGGTGCTGCAGGCCTTTGAGCGGCCATCCGTTGAACCGTTGCAGACGGTATCGGTTGAGCCGCGCGCCGAAACGAGGGCGCCGCAGGCGCCGGCACGCCAGGCGCAACCGCCGGTCAGGCAGCCCGGCCGGCAGCCCCAGACTCCGGCGCGGCAGCCGCAGCCGTCATCACGGCAGGCGTCAGAGGCACCGGTCCGGCCGGCGCAGCCCGCTCCGCGCACGCCGCAGCAAGTCACGAGGCAGCAGCCGTCTGCTAGGCAGGAGCCGTCCGCCAGGCAGCAGCCGTCTGCCAGGCAGCAGCCGCCCGCCAGGCAGCAGCCGCCCGCCAGAACGTCACAGCCCGCGGCGCGCACGCCCCAGCATCCGCCTGCCAGGCAGCAGCCGCAGCCCACGCCGCCCCGCCGTGCCGAGCCAGAGCCGCGCCCCAGGACGACGCCGCAGACGCCGCGCCCCCTGGATAACGGCGATATGGATATCCCCACGTTCCTCCGCAAGCGGTCCTCTTCGTAAGGGAGAGGGCGCCGCGAGAGACCTCCTCCATCGCGCGGGCCCCGTCGGCCGGACGGCCGACGGGGCCCGTGTTGCTCTACCGCGCCAGGTGCTGCCCAGCCCCGAACGGGCGACCTATGCCTCGCGATCCACGGCGCGGGCCACCGCACGCACCTGGGCCACCAGTTCGCCGAACCGCTCCGGCCGCAACGACTGCGCCCCGTCCGACAGGGCCAGTTCGGGGTGTGGATGTACCTCGATGAGCAGGCCGTCGGCGCCGGCGGCGATCGCGGCGCGCGCCAACGCCGGGACGTATTCCCAGTTCCCCGTGGCGTGGCTCGGGTCGATCAGCACCGGCAGATGGGTCAGCTGCTTGAGCACCGGGATGGCGCTCAGGTCGAGGGTGTTGCGGGTGGACGTCTCGAACGTGCGGATGCCCCGCTCGCACAGCATCACGCGGCCGTTGCCGTGGGAAAGGACATACTCGGCCGACATGAGCAGCTCCTCGATGGTTGACATCATGCCTCGCTTTAGCAGCACCGGCTTGCCCGCCTCCCCGACGGCGTGCAGCAGGCTGTAGTTCTGCATGTTGCGGGTACCGATCTGCAGAACGTCCGCGCATTCTGCCACCATGGGGACCTGGTCCGGAGACATCACCTCAGTCACCACGCCGAGGCCCGTTGCTGCCCGCGCCTCCGCGAGCAGCTCGAGCGCGGCGCGCCCCAGCCCCTGGAAGGCGTATGGCGACGAACAGGGCCGGAAGGCGCCCGCCCGCAACAGGTGTGCCCCGGCGGCCTTCACGGCGTGTGCCGTCTCCAGCAGCTGCCCGCGGCTTTCCACCGCACAGGGACCGGCGATGATCGCCACGCGGCGCTCGCCGATCGTGCACCCATTCACGGGAACGACGGTGTCCTGCGGGTGAAAGTCCCGGCTGGCCAGCTTGTAGGGGGTCAGCACGCGGACGATCTTTTCCACCCCGTCCAGGAGGCGCAGCGCACCGTCGTTGAGCGGGCGCTCATCGCCGATGACGCCGATGATGGTACGCTCCTGGCCCTCCGAGAGGTGTGGCCGAAAGCCCAACTCCCGTACGCGCCCCTCGACGCGGTCGATCTGCTCCTGGCTGGCGTGCCTGCGCATCACGATGATCATCTCGCCCCCTCCCTGGCCAGACACTGGCGACGCGCGCGGCCAGCGCCAGCCAACCTAACAAGAAGGGCAGCAGCCCCTCGACAGTGCCCGGTCGTCATGGTACAGCCCCCTTGTGCTGTGCGTTGTGCAGGATGGTGAAAGAAAAAAAGAGAGCGTGAGGGCTGTCGCCTCACGCTCTCTGTCTCTGCTCTTGGTCTCGGCGGTGCTTCGTTGCCTGTGCCTACGACGTGCGCGACGCGACGTTCGCCCGTATGGCGCTCACGTAATAGTAGGCAAAGCCATAGAGAAAGGCCCGCGAGGCGGCCCAGGCCACGCCCGAGGGGCTCTGCTCGATAGGCTGCGGATCAATACCTGCCAGGAACTGCGTCACCATCGTGCTCCATCGTCTGAGATGCGGCTAACGTACCACAGACCGACGTGAGCGTCAAGAGCCCTCCCGGCCCTTCCGCGGCGAGATGACCTGCCCGGGAGGTGCACTCACTGGCCGGCGGGGCGGCTTGGTCGGCCTTACCCCCCGATACCTACGCAGGGTCATGTCTCCGCAGGGTCCAACCTAGCTCCAACCTGCGCAACCTACCCCATACATGGGCCAACGTGTTACGTCCCCCGCTGGCCAGGCCCCATGCTATAGTAAGTATCAAGAGCCCTTTCGGCACGCACTACACACAAGGAGAGCACGGCCATGTCAACCCTGCGAGTAGCAAGCCACTCGGAGACGACGTCGGTTGCAGGGGCGGTAGCTTGGCGCATTCGGGACACGGGCTCGGCCGAGATCGAGGCCATTGGCGCTGGTGCTGTTAACCAGGCCGTCAAGGCCGTGGCGGTGGCACGCGGGTACCTGGCACTGGAGGGACTGGACCTGGTGCTGGTGCCTAGCTTTGTGACCGTCAAGGTTGGCGAAGAGGAACGCACCGCCATGCGGCTCTTGGTCGAGTCGCGAGCGATTGCCCAGCCCGCGCCAGAGGAGCCATCGCACGACCTCCTCGAGGTCGCCAGCGGGGCGGGGCGATAGGAGGGATTCCGGGCAGGCGACGGCCATCGCCTATCCGTCAAGGGGGGGACACGGGAGGAGCGCTGTGCGCTCCTCCCCTTCATGTCCGGCGTCCGTGAAGTGAGGCCCATGAGGAGGGCGACGATGCACGAACCCCAGCGGCTCACCGGCGTCAGCGGCAATCAGCGGGCCTGGGCGATCCTGAGGAGCGCCATCCAGATCAGCCTGTTCGTGGCCGCACAGAGGGACATCACCCGGCGCCCTGCCACGCAGATACGCGGCGACAAACGGATGTGGAGGGCAATCTCCTTCGTCACCATCCTTGGCCCGCTCGCCTACTTTGCCCTCGGCATCGTCCGCAGGGAGTCTGTTAGCCGCCCGATCCATAATACTGCGTAGCGGGCCGATCGGTGCGCCGCAAGATCACGGTGCCGTCTTGCCGTCCACGTATTCCAGTTTCAGCGTCATCTCGGCCCCCACGGCCTGGGCGAGGTTCTGCGGCGCGGGAATGCGCACCTTGATCGTCTGGCCGTCGCGGGGGACCGTCAGGGTGACCTCGGCCTCGTCCCCGCCAAAGGAGAACGTCCCGGTGATCTGCTCCCCCTCGGCGTCTTCTGACACCACCCGGTAGGTCCCGCTCCCCGACATGTTGGGGTCGTCGCTGGTGATGGTCAGGGTGCCCACGCCGTCCTCGCTCAGTGGGCCAAAGTAGGCGTCCACCACCAGGTCTACGAGCGCCACCTCCTCATGCCAGTGCCCCACCAGGCGGGTGGCCGGCGTGGAAAGGTCACGCCCTTTGCAGCCTCCCAGCGTGGCCATGGCCAACAGAACGCACAACACGGCGAGGCAACGTCTCATGGCTGTTCCTCCCGATCATCCCCGGTACGTGCAGCGGCGGCTCTCTCTACCATCATAGAATACCCGCGCCACGCTATCGTCAAGTCCTCCGTAGGGGCGGGTCGGCTCTGCCATCGCTGGAACCGCTCCCTCTTCTCACGGGTGGCACCTCTGGCAGGGGCGGAAGCCGCGCTGCAGGGCCTCCTCTCGGCTCGCCAGGCAGACCTTGTTGCGCTCCGCCATCTGCGCGACCGAGGAGCACCCGGCATAGTGGAACACGCCGGTGTTCCGGTTGCCGATGTAGGGGCAGCCCTCCGTCGTGAGCGGAGACGGGGTGAGGGCGGCGCGCTGCGGCGGGGTCACCGTGGCGGCCACTGTTGCCGGCGGCTCAGTAGGAGTCGGCGATTCGGTAGCCGTGGGCAGTGCCGTCGCGGTTGGGGGCACGCTGGCGATCGGCTCCGCCCTGGGCGTCGGCGCAGGAAGCGCGGTCGGCGCAGGAAGCGCGGTGGCCGAGGGGCTGGCGGTGGGCGGCACGGGCACAGCGGCGGGCACCGCCGGAACGGTGCTCAGTGCGCCGACGTCGAAACGGGATACATCCTGGCCGGCGGGCGCCGGGCTGGCCGTGCACGCCGTGGCCACCACCAGTACCAGCCCCATCAGCAGGCGCATCAGGCTCCGCGTCACCGGACGGCCCTCCTGGGGGCGCGCCGTGGGGCCCCCGACCGTGTTCCCCCGGGGCGGAGGCGTGGCCCATGCCGGTCTCTGCCAGGCCCGCCCCATTGTAACGGTTGTGATTCTATCCGGGCGATCTGGTCACACAGTAGCGCGTATGGCTATTCTAGCACGGCGCGGGTGGAGTACAAGTGATCTGCGGGGGGGCATGGGCGGGGAGGGCGGATATGCCGTGGCACGATCGGCAGTGCGGTGGGAGCCAGCCCGGCCACAGCACGCCGCCGCCAAGCAACGGAAGCGGCACAAAGAAGAAACGCGCGACCTTGGCCGGATCGCGCGTTGCCCTTCTCGCGAGCACCCTAACAACTGGCCACGGTGCTCGCATTGTGTTCTAGGTGCCCCTGGCTGGACT
>JAAZBY010000010.1 GCA_012513595.1 Chloroflexota bacterium | reverse complement strand
TTCCTCTGCAATGCCGGCGGCGTGACCGTTTCGTACTTTGAGATGGTACAGAACAACGCCATGTACTACTGGGAGGAGAGCGAGGTGCACGAGCGGCTGGATAAGCGCATGACCCTGGCCTACCAGCGGGTTTTGGCGGCGCGCCAGCGGTACGGCGTCAACATGCGCCAGGCTGCCTATGCGGTGGCCGTCAGCACAGTGGCGGAGGCGATGCATCTGCGCGGTTGGGTCTAGCCAAGGTTTCATTGCGCGGGCTGTCGTTGCTCGCCGTCGCGCCGCACCACGCCGGGTTCGTGGCGGCGCCACGGCAGGCGGGGGCGGCCCCTGTTTTGCGGCAGCGTGGCCCCTGTGTTATACTGTGACCCCGGGCCAATGCCTCCAAATACCCCACGGAGGGCACGCATGACCCGTTTTGTTTTTTGCACCGGCGGTGTCGTATCAGGGCTCGGCAAGGGCGTTACCCTGGCGTCCATCGGGCGAATCCTCAAGGCCCGCGGCTACAGCGTCGTCATTCAGAAGCTGGACCCCTACCTCAACATCGATCCTGGCACTATGTCTCCCTTCCAGCACGGTGAAGTGTTTGTGCTGGACGACGGCACCGAGACGGACCTAGACCTCGGCCACTATGAGCGCTTTACAGACGTCTCGCTGACCGGTTACTCGACGGTCACGGCCGGCCAGATCTACTCGGAGGTGCTCTCCAGCGAGCGCCGCGGCGCCTATCTGGGCGGGACGGTGCAGGTTATCCCGCACATCACCGACGAGATCAAGCGGCGGATCCGCCTGGTCAGCGAGCAGAGCGGCGTCGACGTCGTGCTGGTGGAGGTCGGGGGCACCGTCGGAGACATCGAGGGCTTGCCGTTCCTGGAGGCCATTCGGCAGATGCGCAGCGACGTGGGCATGCAGAACACCTGCTACGTCCACCTCACCCTTTTGCCGTATATCAAGTCGACGCAGGAACTCAAGACCAAGCCCACCCAGCACAGTGTCCGCGAGCTGCGGGGCATCGGGATCCATCCGGATGTGGTGATCTGCCGCGCCGACTATCACATCACCCCGGACCTGCTCTCCAAAGTCGCCCTCTTTGGCGACGTCGACCGCGAGGCGGTCATCCCGCTGGAGACGGCCAAGTCGATCTATGAGGTGCCCCTGGCGCTCGAGTCGTTCGGCCTGGGGGACTATCTGCTCAGGCGGCTCAACCTGGAGCCGCGCCAGCCGGATCTCGCCGACTGGCGGGAGATGGTCTATCGCCTCAAGCATCCGCAAAAGACGGTGCGGATCGCCCTGGTAGGCAAGTACGTCGGCCTGCACGATGCCTATCTCAGCGTCCATGAGGCGCTGATTCATGCGGCCGCCCTCCACGGTGTGCGTTTGGAGCTCGACTGGGTGGATGCGGAGAGCCTGGAGGGGGCCGACCCCGATGGGGCGCTTTCGCAGGCGGACGGCATCGTGGTGCCGGGCGGGTTTGGGCAACGGGGCATCGAGGGCAAGATCGCCGCGGCCCACTATGCCCGCGAGAGGAAAGTTCCTTACCTCGGCCTCTGCCTGGGCCTGCAGGTGATGGTGATCGACTTGGCCCGCACTGTGCTGGGGGACCCGTGCTGCAACAGCTCCGAGTTCGCCCCCGACACGGCGCACCCTGTGATCGACCTGATGCTCGAGCAGCGCGGCATCACCGACATCGGCGGGACGATGCGCCTGGGTAGCTACCCCTGCAGACTGGTGCCCAACACCAAGACGCAGGAGGCCTACGGTCGCTCCTCCATTGAAGAGCGGCACCGGCATCGCTATGAGATCAACAACGCCTATCGCGACGTCCTGGAACAGGCCGGCATGATCTGGAGCGGCCTATCCCCTGACGGGACCCTGGTCGAGATTGGCGAGCTGCGCGACCATCCCTGGATGGTGGGCAGCCAGTTCCATCCAGAGTTCAAGACGCGGCCCAACCGGCCACACCCCCTGTTCCGCGGCTTTATGGGGGCCGCAGTGGCGCATTCGAACGGCTTGCGCTAATCTCTTCGTGATCGGGCAGGCGGGCACGCCATCCCGCCTGCCCGTGTCTTTGCGTCGATCCACCAGCCGACGTTGGTCGCCGGGGCCGACCGTCCCGGAAGACCGGAAAGGACTGCGCCTCATGGCATCCGACCCGATCGCCGAGCGCCTGCACCGTCGTATCGTCAACGCTTGGTGCATGTACGATTGGGCCAACTCCGCCTTTGCGACCACGATCATGGCCGCGCTGCTGCCCCCGTACTTTTCCAGCGTGGCGGCGGCCGGCCTCCCCGAGGCTCGGGCCACCGCGATCTGGGCCTACTCGGTGGCGGCGGCCATGCTGGCCGTGGCCTTCATGGGACCGTTGCTGGGCGCTGTGGCCGACTATACCGCCGGCAAGAAGCGGCTCATGGCTGGCTTTTTAACGGTGGCGGTGTTGTTCACGGGCCTCCTCTTTATCATCAAGGAGGGGGATTGGCTGCTGGCGGTGGTCTTTTACGTGCTGGCCTCCATCGGCAACGCCGGGGCCAACATCTTTTACGACTCGCTGCTGCCCCACGTGGCGCGGCCGTCCGAGATCGACCAGGTATCGGCCAAGGGATACGCCCTCGGGTACCTGGGCGGTGGGGTGCTACTGGCCGTCAATCTGCTCTGGTACATGAAGCCGGCCTGGTTCGGCTTCCCCGACGCTGGGATGGCGGTGCGAGCCTCGTTCCTGAGCGTCTCGGTGTGGTGGATCATCTTTGCCATCCCCCTGTTTCGCACCGTGCCCGAGCCGCCGGCGGGCCGCGCCGCGGGAGACGTGGCCTCACCGGTGCGCGCCGCGTTCGGCCGCCTGAGGACCACATTCGGCGAGATGCGCCGCTACCGGCAGCTGTTCAAGTTCCTGATCGCCTTCTGGCTCTACTCGGATGGCATCGGCACCATCATCAAGATGGCCACCATCTATGGCGCCGAGATCGGCATCGGCACGGCCGACCTGGCCGGGGCGCTGCTCTTGACCCAGGTCGTCGGCGTGCCGATGACGTTCGTCTTTGGGGCACTGGCGCGGCGCCTGGGCACCAAGCGGTCGATCTTCCTGGCCCTGGGCATCTACACGCTGATCAGCGTGTTGGGCTACTTTATGACGGAGGCCTGGCAGTTCTGGGTGCTGGCGGGGATGGTCGGGCTCGTGCAGGGGGGCAGCCAGGCCCTCAGCCGCTCCCTGTTCGGCGCCATGACGCCCAAGGGGCGTTCGGCCGAGTTCTACGGCTTCTTTGACATCAGCAGCAAGTTCGCCGGGGTGGCCGGGCCAATCCTCTTTGGCCTGGCGGCGACGATCTTTGGCTCGAGCCGGCTGAGCATCATCTCTCTGATCATCTTCTTCGTCGCCGGGGCGCTGCTTCTGGGCACCGTGGATGAGGAAGAGGGGATCGCCGTGGCCCGTGATGAGAACGAGGCGGTTGGCGTGCCCGCCTGAGCAGCGCCGCAGCGGGGCGCTGCCCCTGCACTGCTACGGAACAGGCCCCGCCAGGGCGACTCGTGTGCCCTGGCGGGGCCTGGCGCTTTCCCAGCGGTTGACCAGGGCGAAGCGGGTGTGCTAATGTCACTCCGTCGAACTCAGCGAGAGTGAGGTGTAAGGGCATGCCCAAGATCCACGTGCTTGTCAGCGTCCCGCAGCCGCTCCGCGGGCTGATCCTGTCTCCCGAGGCGGAGCGCAAGCTCGCCAACCTGGCCACCGTGACCACGAACGAAGACGGCCGCAATTGGATGGCCGAGGAGCTCGCCGCGCGGCTGCCCGGCGTCGACGCGCTGATCACCAGCTGGGGTTTCGTGCCCCTGGACTGGGCGGTGCTGGCCGCGGCTGACCGCTTGCGCCTGGTGGCCCATGCCGCCGGCAGCGTGAAGCGCCTGGTGAGCGACGCCTTGTACGATCGCGGCGTCGCCGTCACCCACGCCGCCGGCCGCATCGCCGATTCGGTGGCCGAGTTCTCCCTGCTCATGGCCATGACGGGCCTGCGCCAGGCGCACACCCTGGACCGGCAGATGAAGGCCGGTGAGTGGCCCAAGACGCGCGAGGCGCCCGTGTACGAGATCGCGGGCAAGCGCGTGGGCCTCCTGGGGATGGGCTACGTGGGGCGCCGCTCGGCGCGCATCTTCCAGGCCGTGGGCGCCGAAGTATGGGCCTACGATCCCTACCTGCAACCCGCCGACGCGGAGCGCCTGGGCGTGCGCAAGGCCGACCTCGACGAGCTCCTCTCCGGGTGCAAGGTCATCTCTGTCCACCTCCCGGTGACCGATGAGACCCATCGGATGCTGGGCGCCCGCGAGCTGGCCCTCATCCAGGATGGCGCCGTGTTCGTGAACACCGCCCGTAGCCTGGTGGTGGACCAGGGCGCTCTCCTCACCGAGCTGCAGAAGGGGCGCTTTTGGGCCGCCCTGGACGTGTTCGACAAGGAGCCGCTGCCCGCCGATAGCCCCTTCCGCGCCCTGGACAACGTGTTCTTGACCCCGCACGTCGCGGGGCTGACCATCGACTCTTACCAGAACCTCATGGCCCAAGCCATCGACGAGATCGACCGCTTCTTCCGTGGCGAGCCGCTGGCCTACCCGGTGACCCGCGAGATGCTGGCCACCATGGCCTGAGCGGGGCACACAAGGAAAGGAGTGGCCATGTCTCACGACATCACGTTCCTTCCGCAGCCGCAGGAGGTCCTCTGGGGGGCCGGGAGGTTCGACCTCGGCGCCGGCCTGGCGCTGCGAGTGGACGAGCGCGCCTGGCCGAGGCTAAAGGCGGCACTGGCCGACCTGGCCGCCGGCCTCAAGGCCGTCGGGGTACGAGTCAGCTATGCGGCCTGCCCGGCTGGGGCAGAGTCGGCGCTGACGGTCACATGTGGCGCCGCGGCGGACGTGGCGCCGGCCGAACTGCCCGAGGCTGAGGAGGGCTACCTGCTGCGGATCACCGCTGAGGGGCTAGCGCTGGCGGCGCGCAGCGCGCACGGCCTGTTCAACGGGCTGCAGACGCTGCGGCAGGCGGCTACGCAGTGCGGCGGAGCCTTGCCCGCCGGCACCATTCGCGACTGGCCCGCCCTGGCCCTGCGCGGCATCCACCTGGACCTCAAGGGCAGCATGGCGCCGGCCTCCTACTGGCAGGAGGCCATCCGCCTGCTGAGCCAGTTCAAGATCAACGCGGTGCTCATCGAGTACGAGGACAAGTTCCCCTTTGCCGCGCACCCGGAGGTGGTCGGCCCCGGCGCGCTGACCCGCACGGAGCTGGACGAGCTCTTGGCTACGGCGCGGGACTGCTTCGTCGAGGTGATCCCCCTGCTGCAGAGCCTCGGGCACGTGGAGTGGATCCTGCGCGCCCCGCAGCACACCCACCTCTGCGAGAGTGGCAGCCTGAGCCAGTTCTGCCCGCAGAAGGAGGGCGCCTGGCTGCTCCTGGCCGAGCTCCTGGACGAGATGATCGCCGCCCACCCTAACGCCAGGCACTTTCACCTCGGTGCCGACGAGGCCTGGCTGCTGGGGGACTGCCCCGCCTGCCGCGAGGTGGTGGCGCGCGAATCCAAGCTGGCCCTTTTCCTGGGCTTTGTGAACCGGGCCATCGAGCGCGTACAGGCCGCCGGGCTGCACCCTATCATCTGGGACGATATGATCCAGCGCAACCTCGAGGGGGGCGGGCTGGACCTTCTTCCCGAGGGCGTGGTGCTCTGCAACTGGGCCTATGGCCCGCGCGAGATGGGGTCGCCGATCTTTTACTACGGCGGACCCGAGGGGCATGCCCGCTTCCGCTGGGCCTCTCGCCAGTGGCTGACGCGCGACCCCGGTGTGCTGGACCCGCAGGTGCAGTGGCTGGAGGAGGCCCCCGAAGACGTGCTGGCTTTTGCCCGGGAGTACTGGGACCGCGGGGAGTACCCGCTTTCCGGCGCGTCGCTCCCCTGGATCAAGTATTTCCGCAAGCACGGCCGGGCGGTGATCGGGGCTTCGGCGGCCAAGGGGGCCAATGGGTTCCACGTCTTTTCGCCGATGTTCGACCACCGCATCGACAACGTGGCGACCTGGGGGCGGGCGGCCCGCGAGGACGGCGCCGAGGGCGTCATCGCCACCGCCTGGTCGCGCTACAACGGGCTTACTGTTCCCTGCGAGCCCTTTGAGCTCGGCTGGCACCCCTATCTCGGCGCCGCGGCGTACTGCTGGGAATTGCGCGATCCGCAGCGCGAAGCGCTGGACGGCCAGTTCCTGGCCTGCTACCTGGCCTCCCGAGACGCCCAGTTCGCCCTGGCGGTGGAGTGGCTGGACCGCGGCAAGCGCACCGGCAACGACATGCTGCTGAGCCGGGCGGCGGACGTGTTCGCCGAGACCCGCAGCGATACGCTCCATGGGCGCCGCTACCTGGCGCACCTGGCCCTTGCGGCGCGCCTGGCTCGCCTGCAGGTGGCCGCCGACCGGCTGCTGGGCGATGCCTGGGCCGAATACGGCCGGGCCATTGGCGGGACGCTGAGCGCCGAGCACCGCGTGCGGTATCGTGATGGGGCGGACGGCCTGTTGGCCGAGTTCGCCGCCTGGCAGGAAGGCGCGGCCCAGGTGCTGGCCACCTCGCTGACGGCCAGGGATGTGGAAGAAGCCATCGCCACGCAGACGGCCGGGTATGCACGCCGGCTGAGCGACCTGCGGACCATGATGGAGGAGACGCCTCCGTTCGAGGGAGACCGACCATGAGTAACGTCAGCAAATGGCAGCTGGATACGCCGGCCCTGTGCCTGGACGCCGGTGCGCTGGAGCGGAACATCGCCCGTATGGCCGCGTTCCTGGCCGACAAGCCGGCCCGCCTGCGGCCCCACGCCAAAACCCACAAGTGCCCCACGATCGCCTGGATGCAGATGCGCGCTGGGGCTATCGGTATCACCTGCGCCAAGGTCGGTGAGGCGGAGGCCATGGTGCGCGCCGGCATCCCGGACGTCCTCATCGCCAACGAGGTGGTGGGGGACGACAAGATCGCCCGCCTGATGAACCTGGCCGCCATGGCCGACATGATGGTGGCCGTGGACGACCTGGGCAATGCCCGCGCCCTCTCTGAGGCGGCAACGGCCAGGGGCGTCAGCCTGCGCTTCCTCATCGAGGTGGACGTCGGCATGGGGCGCTGTGGGGTGGCCCCGGGTGAGGAAACGCTGCACCTGGCCCGCCAGGCAAGCACGCTGCCGGGGCTGCGCTTTGCCGGGCTGATGGGCTACGAGGGCCACGCCGTGATGGTGCCCGACTGGGCCGAGCGCACCCGCGCCGCGCACAAGTCGATGGCACAGCTCATCGCCACGCGCGACCTGCTCGCCTCCAACGGGTTGCCCGTGGGGATCGTCTCCGGTGGCGGGACGGGCACCTACGCCATCACCGGCGTCTACGAGGGGGTCACCGAGATCCAGGCCGGCTCGTACGCCACCATGGATGCCAAGTACCGCTCGGTGGGGCTGGACTTTGAAGAGGCGCTCTCGGTGGTGGCCCGCGTGATCAGTGTGCGCGGTGACACGGCGATCATCGATGCCGGCATGAAGACCGTTACGCACGAGTTCGGGCTGCCCGAGCTGTCGCGGCCGGCCGGCTGGCGGCTGGCGCGCCTCTCGGAGGAGCACGGCACCCTGGTGCGCGAAGGGGGCGAGCCCCTACAGCGTGGTGACCGGGTGGAGATGATTCCCTCCCACGGCTGTACGACCATCAACCTGCATGACGCCTATCACGTGATCCGCGATGGGCGGTTCGAGGGCCTTTGGCCG
>JAAZBY010000133.1 GCA_012513595.1 Chloroflexota bacterium | reverse complement strand
TTGACATGCCTCGCCTGATGGCCGACATCGCCCACGATATCGGGGTTCTCGACCACCTTCTCGAAATCGTCGGCCCGATCGATGCGGCCGAGGACGACAAGCTACAGGCGCTGCGCCTAGCGCTACAGGGCGACGATCTGCGCCAGGGCAAGCGCCTCATCTTTACCCAGTTCGCTGACACGGCCCGCTACCTGTACGAAAACCTGCGCGACCTGGACGATGCCCTGGACGTGGTCTATAGCGGCAATCGCGACCTGGTGTCGGTGGTGGCGCGCTTTGCGCCCAAGGCCAACCCGGAGGCCGCCCTGGCCGCGGTCGACCGGCCCATCAACCTGCTGGTGGCCACCGACGTGCTCTCTGAGGGCCTCAACCTGCAGGACTGCGACCGGATGATCAACTATGACCTGCACTGGAACCCGGTCCGCCTGATCCAGCGGCTGGGCCGCATCGACCGCATCGGCTCCGAGTATGACCGCATCCAGTCCTGGAGCTTCCTGCCCGAGACGGAGCTGGAGCGGAACCTGGGGCTGCGGGCCACCCTCCAGCGGCGCATCCAGGAGATCCACGACACCATTGGCGAGGATGCGGCCATCCTCGAGCCCTCCGAGAAGGTGAACGAGGAGGCCATGTACGCCATCTACGAGGGAAGGGGCGTCGAGCAGTTCGAGGTGGATGAGGAGGGTGAGGGACTGCTGGACCTGAGCGAGGCCGAAGAGATCATGCGCCGTCTGCGCGACCAGGACCCCGCCCTGTATGAACGCATCACGTCGCTAGCCGACGGAGTGCGCTGTGCTCGTCGCGTCGGGGCGCAGAGTACGTACGTGTTTTGCCGCGCCGGACGGTATAGGCGGCTCTACCTGCTAAACGATGCGGGCCACGTCACCACCACCGAGACTCCCAGAGTGTTGGCCTGGCTGCGGTGCGACCCCGATACTCCGGGCGAGCCGCTGCCGGCCGGCCACAACGCGCGGGTGATGGCGGTCAAGAGGGCCTTTGACGAGGAAGTGGAACAGCGCAACGCCGAGTTGCGGCACCGCACCAACCAGACACCCGCGCAGCGCGCCATCCTGCGGGCGCTGCGGGAGTTCCGCAGCGAGACGACCGACCTCCGGCTACGCGACCAGTGTGACAGGATGGAGGATGCCTTCAGCCGGTACATCGTGCGGCCGGCGATCCGCCGAGAGATGGTCCGCCTGCGGCGGGATGATGTGCAGGGGCAGGCGCTTCTGCGCGAGATGGGCCGCATCCACACCCTGTACCGCATGGACCTGGACGTGGGCAACGCCGTTCAGGAGGAGGCGGAGGCCCGCGACAACCTGCCGCGCATCGTCTGCAGTGAGGCCGGGCTGACGTAGGCCACGCGCGCCTCAGAGCAGTTCGGCGTGCTCCGCCCGCAGCCAGCCCAACACCACGTCACGCAGCGCCTCGCTCACTTGCGCGCCGGGCACCTTCGTACCCAGAATGGGTACGACCGGTCCCGCCGCGGCCCGCTCGCCGTCCACCTGTGGCCCCTTCCCCTCAGTACGCGTTCCGGTCCCCGCGCAGCGCGTTCACAAAGGTCCGCACGATGATCTTCAGGTCGAACAACAGCGACCAGTTCTCAATGTAGTACAGATCGTACTTGGTCCGCTCGATGATCGACGTGTCCCCGCGCAGGCCGTTCACCTGCGCCCAGCCCGTCATCCCCGCCTTTTCCTTGTGCCGCTCCATGTAGCGCGGCACCACCTGGCGGAACTGGTCCACGAACACGGGGCGCTCGGGCCGCGGGCCCACCACGCTCATATCCCCCACGAGGACGTTGACCAGCTGCGGCAGCTCGTCGATGGAGGTCTTGCGCATAAAGGTGCCCAGCCTCGTGCGGCGGGGGTCGTCTTCGGTGGCCCACACCGGGCCCGAGGCGGCCTCGGCATCCACCCGCATCGAGCGGAACTTGATCATCTCAAAGGGACGGCCGTCCAGCCCCACGCGCACCTGCGTGTACAACACCGGCCCCTTGGAGCCCAGTTTGATCAGCAGCGCCACGAAGAGCAGGAGCGGCGAAAGGATCACCAGCCCCAGCCCGCTCACGGCGATGTCCACGGCCCGCTTGACCGAGAGCTTCCAGCCGCGCAGCGCCACGTCGCGCACGGCCAGCATCGGCAGGCCGTCCAGGTCGCCGATGGAGACCTCCGAGGCGATGATCTGAAAGAGGTCCGGGAAGATGCGCACCGAGGCGTGGGCCGTCTCACAGGCCTGGATCATGTCCAGCAGCTCGTCGTGGGAGGCCTCGGGCAGGGCGATGATGACCTCCTCCACCTCGTGCGCGGCGACGATCTCGCGCAGGTCGCCGCGCGCGCCGAGGACCGGCAGGCCGGCCACCTCCGTCAGGCCCGAGTTGCCATCCACAAAGCCGATCACTCGGTAGCCCAGCTGCGGCGACTGCACCGTCTTTTGCAGGATCATGCGGGCCACTTCGCCGGTGCCGATCAGGAGCAGCCGCTCCGGGTGGCGGATGCGCACCTCTTGCTCGACGCGCCCCACCAGCAGCCTGCCGAGGCCCACCAGAACGATGGTGGCAAAGAGGCCATAGATCACGGCGCCGCGGGTCAGCAGCGCCTCCGCCTGGGTGAGCAGGTACGAGAGCGAGATGGCCAGAATGGTGCCGATGGAAATGGCCGACAGAAGCGAGGTGAACAGGTCGATGCGCGACTGCCCCCGCCGTGGGTGGTACAGGCGGTAGAAGAAAAAGACGGTGATCAGGCTGGCCACGTACAGCGCCTGCAGTCCCAGATAATCGCGAAAGGGGCCCAGGCGCAGCGGCGAGGGGAAGGGGATCGCCTCCCGCAGGCGGTAGGCGAGGTAGAACCCGGCCGCGGCGGCCAACGAGTCCACCGCGACGGTCAGAACGGTCAGCGACAGGCGCAATCTGCTGGACACACTACACCGCCTAGGCCGCGGCCGCGCGTCGGCCCGCGGGGGGGCGCAACCGCTCGCGCAGGACGGCCAGCCACTGCATGACGGTAATGCTCGCCTCGATGGCCCAGTTCAGCAAGAAGAAGGTGCGCGCGCGGTAGTGCTTGCGGTGAAAGATGCGCATGGCCTCGTAAAAGGCCACGATGACGCGGCTCCCGGCCTTGCGCGAGGAGGCTCCCTTGATGTGCAGCACCACCACCGCGGGATAATAGACGATGCGCCAGCCCCGCTCGACGATGCGGTAGCAGAGGTCCAGGTCCTCG
>JAAZBY010000132.1 GCA_012513595.1 Chloroflexota bacterium | reverse complement strand
GAGGAGACGCAACTCTCCCTGCGGAAAGGGGATGTCTCAATGGCGAAGAACCTGACTCGTCGGCAGTTCCTGTTCACGACGGCAGCAACGGCGGTGGGGGCGGCGCTGGCCGCCTGCGCTGCGCCTGCTGCTACGCCTTCAGGGGCACCGGTGTCCGCACCGACCACCGTCCCCGCCACGGCGGCCCCGGCCCTTCCTACGCCGATCCCGACACGGGCGGCGGCTGCGACGCCCGTGCCGACTATTGCGCCCGAGGTCGAGGCCAAGGAAGCTCCCATGCTGGCCGAGAAGGTGGCCAAGGGTGAGCTCCCGCCCCTCGATGAGCGCCTGCCCGTCAACCCGCTGGTGCTCTCGCCCGTCCACGGGATCGGCAAGTTCGGAGGGACGCTGCGCACCTTCTCCAACAACCTGGGCAACCACTGGGAGGAGTGCCAGTACGGCCATTCCCCGCTGCGCTGGATCGACGACGGCCTGGGCATTGCCCCCGGCCACGTCGAGAGCTGGTCGCCCAACGCGGAGAACACCGAGTGGACCCTGAACTTCCGCAAGGGGCTCAAGTGGTCCGACGGTGAGCCCTGCACCGTGGACGACGTGATGTTCTGGTGGGAGGACCTGGTCATCAACCCCGACCAGTCGGACAATCCGCCCGACTTTGGCACTGCCGGAGGCAAGCTGGCCGAGTTCGTCAAGGTCGACGACTATACCCTCGTCATCAAGTACGCTGCCCCGGCTCCCTTGACGGCCAAGCGTCTGGCGATGTGGGTGAACGGCGGCATCGGGCCGCGCTGGATCACGCCGAAGCACTATATGCAGCAGTTCCACCCCAAGTACAACAAGGCGGTGACCGACTATAAGGAGTTCGACGACAAGATCCTGTGGCGTCAGAACCCCGACTGCCCCTCGCTGACGGCCTGGGTTCCGGAAAGCTACGAGCCCGGCACGGCCCGCGCCTGGGTACGCAACCCCTACTACTATGCGGTGGACACCGAGGGGAACCAGCTGCCCTACATCGACCGTATTGACGAGATCCAGGTCGAGGACGCCGAAGTGCAGAAGCTCACCATCATGCAGGGTGGCGTGGACTATATCCACTTCCACCGCCTGGCGCTGGCCGACGTCTCGGTGCTCAAGGAGAACGAGGCCAAGGGCGACTATGAGGTGCGCTTCTGGGACTCGGGCTCCGGCACCGGCATGATGTACTTCTGGAACCACGACGTGCAGGACGAGAACCTGCGCGCCCTGTACCGCGACGTCCGCTTCAAGCGGGCCATGTCCTACGCCATCGACCGGGCCACCATCCAGAGGGTGGTGTACTATAACACCGGCATGCTGACGACCGGAAGCATGAGCCCCAAGGCCATCGAGTTCAACTTTAACGACGAAGCCCGCGAGATGTACAAGAAGCAGCGGGACGCGTACGTGGAGTATGACCCCGAGAAGGCCAAGGCCCTGCTCGACGAGATCGGCATGAAGGACGTTGACGGCGACGGCTTCCGTGAGATGCCGGACGGCTCCAAGTACGAGCTGCGGGTGGACAACGCGGCGGACGCCGGCAAGGAGTGCCTCAGCGTCCTGGAGATCACCACCCAGAACTGGATGGACGTCGGCCTCAACGTGGTGATCAACCAGATCCCGCCGGCCGAGTTCGGCCCCACGTGGCGCAACGGCGAGCTGCAGTTCCGCACCAACTGGGAGGTCGGCGATGGCCCCGACCACCTGCTGTACCCCTCCTGGGTGGTGCCGAACGAGACCGAGCGCTGGGCGCCGCTGTGCGGGCGCCGGCTCGAGCTGCAGGGCACCGAGGCGGCCACGCAGGAAAAGGACGCAATCCCCTGGGAGCGCAAGCCGCCGCGGTTCAACGACGACGAGCGCGACCTGATCGGGGAGCCGGTCTGGAAGCTCCAGGAACTGTACGAAGTGGCCAAGATCGAAGTGGATGAGATGAAGCGCATGAGCCTCGTCTGGGACATGATCAACATCCACATCGACGATGGCCCCTTCTACATCGGCACGGTGGCCAACTACCCGCGCATCATCTTTGTTTCCAACAAGCTCATGAACGTGCCGCAGCGCGAGGAGCTGGCCCTGGGCGGCTTTGTGAACCCCTGGATCATCCCGTATCCGGCGGTGGTCAACACAGAGACCTACTCGTTCAAGTAGGGCGCATAGTCACTTGACTGTACAGGGGGGAGGGGCTCTGCTTTCTCCCCCCTGTACGCTAGGCACCGGCTAGGGGGACGAATGCTTGGATATATCATCCGGCGTACGGGCTACATGTTCATCACCCTCATCTTTGTGTCTGTATTGGGCTTCGCCATCATCGAGTTGCCCCCCGGATCGTACCTCGAGTTCGAGATCCAGCGCCTGCGCCAGCTCGGCGGGGACATGGCACCCGACCAGATCAAGGCTCTGGAGATCCGCTACGGCGTGAACGACCCGATCTACGTCAAGTTCTGGAAGTGGTTCTCTGGCTTTGTGCGGGGGGATTTCGGCGAGTCGTTCGAGTACCACATGGAGGTCAAGACGATCCTGTGGAGCCAGCTTCCCTTCACGGTGATCGTCTCCGCCCTGACGATGATCGTCTCATGGGTGGTGGCCATCGCCATCGGGGTCTACTCGGCCACGCACCGCTACACCGTCCCGGACTATGCCATCACCGTGTTGCAGTTCCTGGGCCTGTCGATTCCCTCGTTCCTCTTGGCCCTGGTGGTGATGGTGTTCGCCCAGCAGGTGCTGGGGATGGAAGTCGGCGGCCTCTACTCATCGGCCTATCGCAACGTGCCGATGTCTTGGGCCAAGTTCCTGGACCTGCTGAAGCACCTGTGGATCCCTGTGATCGTGATCGGCGCCTCCAACACGGCCTGGCTCAGCCGCGTAATGCGCGGCAACCTCCTCGACGTGCTCGGCATGCAATACGTGCAGACGGCGCGCGCCAAGGGCCTCGT
>JAAZBY010000131.1 GCA_012513595.1 Chloroflexota bacterium | reverse complement strand
GGGCCACGGCCAGGAGCGTGCGGGGGTCCGCCGCCGGGCGGGAGAGCGCGGCCGGCCCGGCCCCTCCGGCTGACAGGCTGCGCACCCAGGCCAGCACTCCCGCGAGGAGATCCGTCAGCGCGCCCCAGTTCCTGGCCAGCAGCGCCTGCAGGAACTCGATCAGCGGCCCCAACACCCAAAAGACAACATAGGCTACCCCCAGGAGCACCGCCGAGAGGGCCGCCCCCAGCGCCCGCCCCACCGGGCGCAGGGCCGCCCACAGCTCGGCGGGCAGCTCCGGAGAGAGCCACCGGGCCGCGCCCCAGCCGAGAAGCAACACCCCGAGCACCACCGCCCCGACCGCGGCCAGCCATTCGCGCCGCAGGGGCGGCACGCCGGCATCGGAGCGCCGCTCGGCCGCCAGGGTCTGCGCGGCGCTCACCAGGCCAAGGCTCACCAACCCCGACACCACAAAGAGGAGCAGGTAGGCAGCAATGCGCAGGGAGGCCGCCTCCCAGAAGGGCCGGGCGGGAACCAGCAGCAGGAAGCCAAAGCCGAGCACCCCGAGGACAAAGCCAGCAAACAGATCGCCATAGTCCTGCCAGGTGGCCGCCAGCCCCCACAGCCAGGCCAGGGCGCTGATGAGGAACACGATGAGCGGCGCAGGAAAGCCCTCCTCCGTGCGGGCCAGGAGGGCCGCCAGGCCCGCCAGCCAGCGCCCGAGGTGGCGCGGGTCGGCCCCAGAGAGCGCGCCGCCGACGCCGAGGATCACGGCCAGGCCGACGAGGGCCATCACCGGGCGCCCCCAGGAGCGGCCGGCCAGGGCGTGCCGCAGGGCGCTGGCCCCCAGGAGGAGCGCGTAGAGGAGCCACCCCGGGAACGGCGTGCCCGCCGGGTAGGCCAGCCCACTGTTGAGCAGGTAGAACACCAGCGGCGCCAGCCAGGCGGCCCACATCAGCGCCACGGCCAGGGGGATCAGGGCACCCTCCAGGCCCGGCCAGCGCCCGCGCCCCAGCGGGCTGCGTGGACGGGGCGCTGCCGCACCGCCCTCCCCGCTGCCGGGCGCTGCCGGCCGGTCGTCCTCTTGTGGGAGCATCGGATCCTCCCGGGCCAACCCCGGGTCCTCCCGGGCCAACCCCGGGTCCCCCGGGGCCAGCGGGCCGCCCGGCACCGCACGGGGCGTGCCCCTTCAGGCCCGCCAGGAACGCTACACCCCATTTGTACCCGAGCCGCCGCCACACTACAATCGCCGCAGAGGCTGGCGGTTCGGAAGAGAGGAGGTCCTATGGTCTCAACAGGAGAACTCAGGGCTCGCGTGCGCGGACGCATCTGGCAGGCCTTCGCCCAGGCGGGCGTCACGGCGCCGGCGCTCCCCAAAGAGGGGCTGGAGGCGCTCGTTGACGAGCTCACCGATGCCATCCTCATCGAGGTGGACGCTGCCCTGGAGGGCACCAGGGCGTCGGCGCCCGCCGAGGCGAGCACCGACGACGACGAGGAACGGACCCTGTGGGAGGGGCGCCCCTTCCTGTCGCTGGTGGAGCACTATACGGTGACCACCGAACGCCTGCGCATCGTGCGGGGCCTGTTTGGGCGCGACCGTGAGGATATCGAGCTGGTGCGCGTCCAGGATATTGACCACACCCAGACCCTCGGGGAGCGGTTGATCCGCCTGGGAGACGTGACGGTGCGCAGTGCCGACCCCTCCCACCCGCAGGCCGTGCTGCGCAACGTCCAGGACCCCGAGGAGGTTCACGAGGTCCTGCGGCGCGCCGTGATGGAGGCGCGCAAGCGCTCCAACTTTGCCTTCCGCGAGCAGATGTAGGCCTCGCGCGCCTGCTTGAGGCGCTATAGCGCAAAGACCCAGCCCGATGATCCGGGCTGGGTCTTTGTGTGCCTGCCTAGCAGAGGGGGCGCGCGGCGCCTAGCGCATGGTCAGCACCTGCGCGGCGTAGCCGATCCCCCAGACGGCGAGCTCACCGAGCGCCACCGCGCCAAAGCGGTAGAACAGCTGGCGCACGCTCTTTGCGTTCACATAGTAGGAGTGCAGGCCGATGATGCCGGCCAGCCAGACCATGCCGTAGGCCACTAGGCCCAAGTTGCGGGCCGAGACGATGCGGTACTTGTCCATCACCACCGAGGTGGCCTCTCCGGAAATGGTCGCCTTGCCCACGGCAAACAGAATCGGCTGCAGCGCCATGATCAGGGAGAGCCCCCCAACGGCAACGATGACCCAGAGCAGGGTGGCCAGTACCGACCGCCAACTTGCGCGGTTCTGCTCCAGAGCGTAATCCATCGTACACCTCAAGATTCGACACACGAGAAGGGCGAGGGCAAAGCGAATCCGCGCGATCCGAATACGCCACGTGGCGCACGGCTAGCAGTACAACACTATCAACAGGAGGCTATCAGCAACGCAACTATCAGTAGGAGGCTATCAATAAGAGGCTATCGGTAGGCAGCTATCATTATACAGCGAGATGTGGCCCGCTGTCGAATACCGGATCGTCCGCGGATTCGCTGCCCTTGCACCGCCCTCATCATACCAGGCGCCGGCGAGGGGCACACCGGCCAAGCCGGCACACTTGGGTGCCGCTTTGGGCAAGCGTTCTGCCGGATCCGGCAACGGCCCTTCTAGGGCTCCTCGGGCGAAGGCGCCTGGGCAATCCCCCAGCGGGCCAGCTGGGCCACCGCGGCCACCCGCGAATCGACCCCCAGTTTGTTGTACACCGAGCGGAGCGCGTACCGCACGGTGCGCTCGGCGATGCCCAGCTCGTCGCCAACTTCGCGGTCGGTCTTGCCGCCCGCCACCAGGCGCATGACCTGGAGCTCGCGCGGAGACAGCCTCGGCGGCGTGGGCGCGGCCGGCTCGTCGGTGACGCCGGCGGCCAGTTTGCGCAGCAGGGTGCTGCTCAGCCACACGTCGCCGCGCACGGCCGTGCGGATGGCGCGCACGATCGCCTCAGGCATCTCGTCTTTGAGCACGTAACCCGCCACGCCCGCCGCCACCAGGCCGCGGACGTATACATCGTCGTCATACGCCGTGAGCACGACCACCTTGACGTCCGGGTAGGCTTCACGCAGGTAGGTGACCGTATCGCGGGCAGGGGGGCCCGGCATGCTGAGGTCCAAGAGCAGCACGTCAGGCTGCAGCTGCGCGCTCAGCCGGCGGGCCTCGTGGCCATCGGCCGCCTCGCCGACCATCTCGAGGTCGGGCTCGCCGGCCAATATGGCGCTGATGCCGGCGCGCACCAGGGGGTGATCGTCAGCCAACAGAACGCGGATCTTGTCGCCCATCAGAGGCCTCCTTCAGCCAGGGCCACCTGTACACGCAACTCGGTGCCGGCGCCCGGCGCCGAGATGATGTTGATGATGCCGCCCACCTGGGCCACCCGCTCGGACATGCTGACCATGCCAAAGTGATTCTTGGCGGCCATCTCGCTCAGGCGTCCCGGCACCACAAAGCCGCGTCCGTCATCCACCAGGACGAGCTCGACGTACCCGCCGTACAGGGTCAGGCTCAGGTCGATGTGGCTGGCCTCCGCGTGGCGCAGGGCGTTGCGCAGCCCCTCCTGGGCGACCCGGAACAGGCAGAGGGCCACCCGCCCTGGCACGAGGCGGTCGTCCACGTCCAGCCGCAGGGTGATGGTCGGCCCGCTGCCGTCCTGCTCTTGCCGCACCCGCGACACGTAGGACCGCAGGGCCGCCACCAAGCCCAGGTCTTCCAGGCCAGGCGGGCGCAGCTCTCCGATGAGGCTGCGAATCTGCGAGACGACCTCCAGCGTTTCCTGGCTGGTCGTTTCGAGCACGGCCAAAACCTCGTCGGCGGCGCCGTCCTCGCCCATGGCCTCCAGGGCAGCGCGGCGCCCGGCCACCAGCTGGTAGCTGATGCCGATGAGCTGCTGGACGGCGCCATCGTGCAGCTCACGGGCCAGGGCCAGCCGCTCCTGCTCGCCGGCGTCCAGGAGCTGCTGGTGGGCGCGGGCCAGCTCCTGCCGGCTGGCCTGCACCTCCATCACCAGGCGCGTGTTCTGGATGGCCACCCCGGACTGGTGGCCGAGCGTGGTCAAGATCTCCAGGTCTTCGCGGGCGTAAAAGTCGCTCCCCGGCCGCGGCCCGATCAGCAGCAGCCCGTGCAGCACCCCTCCGGCCATGAGCGGCACCCAGAGGACGACGCCCTCCAGCGCCACGACGGCCTGCTCGGCGGCGCTGAGGGCCGCCCCCCGCAGCGCCTGGCGAAGGTGCGCGTGCGTGGCCGGGCGGCCCCAGTCAGCCATGAAGGCCGCCAGTAAGCCGTCGGCGGGCAGCGCCAGTTCGGCGGGGTCCAGGGCGGCCGCGGGGGCCAGCCCGTGCGAGCCGGCCAGCGCATAGGTCTGGGCATCGGCGCGCAGGAACAGGCTGACCCAGGAGATGTGCATGGTACGAGAGAGCTTGTGCACCAGGGCGCGGCGCAGGGCGCCCGGCTCGAGCGTGGCAGAAAGGGACTCGGCCAGCCGACCGACCACTTTGGCGTAGGAGGCGCCGCGGCCCTGCCAGGTCTCTTCGCCGAGGCGCTCGAAGAACGTCCACAGCGGCTCGCGGGCCAGCCACACCCCCAACACCAGAAAGAGGGCCAGGAACGGCCAGTTGGCCCTGGGCGGCAGCGACATGGAGTGCAGGAGAGAGGCGAACAGGAGCATCCCGGCCAGCAGCACGGTGGCGACCAGCAACGTCGTCGACAGGCGGCGTAGCGGCTCATCAAAACGCTTGGAGACCGGCGCCAGCGCATGCAAATAGTACACCGGCCAGGCCAGGAGGAGCAGGCTTGTCCAGCGGAGCGGCACGTACAGCGGGGCGCCCCACGCCGCGGGCAAGAGCGACAGGACGAGGAGCGGCGCACAGGCCACCAGCGAGCCATAGGCGATCAGGCGGACGTGCTTGAGCCGCGCCTCCGCCCAGCCCTCCAGGCGTTCCCAGGCCAGAAAGAGGACCGCGAGGCCCCCGGCCACGGCCGGCGGGATCGTGACGGCCGTGCGCCAGACGGCGTACCAATCCTGCGCCTGCAGGGCGGGCCAGCGCCAGACGAGCAGCGGGACGGAGAGGACCAGGGCTACCAGAGACAAGAGCGCCGCGCCCGCCCGCGCCAGGCACCCGAAAGGCTGGTGGAGAAGATGATAGTGGAAGCGAAAAACCGACGGCCCCGACCACAAAAGGAGCAGGACGTAGACCGTGGCCCCCGGGCGGCTGCCGGCGGCGGCCAGGCGGCCCGTGGCGGCCAGCGCGCTCAGAAGCAGGAGCAGCCAGGCCAGGTCATGGCGGCCGACGCTCTCGGCCAGAAGGGCGATCACCCACAGCCCCGCCGCCAGCACGAACGGGGACAGCGGTTCCCGCAGCAAGCCTGACTCGGCCAACGGCGGCCCCTCGGGGGCGAAGACCCACGTAACGGCGCCGGCCGCCAAGAGCAGCGCCAGCGCCACCACGGCCACGCTCAGGATCGCCAGGCGTCGCCAGAGGTACTCGGGGTTGGCCCGCAAGGGTACGCGCACGATGGCTGGCTCCAGACAGGATAACGCCGGCCCGTCCTCCACGGACCTGGCCGGCTCGCTCGAGCATCGACACCCCGAGGATAGCACAAGATGCGCCCGCGGGCAAGGAGACTTGACTGTTTATCCGCGCGGCGCCCCCGCCAGGGCATAGCCCTCCAGGGCCAGCCTGTCGCCCAGGTGGGTGCCGGTCGAGGCGATCGTGCCGACCGGCAGCTCCAGCACGTACCGCGCGCCGCGGAACAGCCGGCCGATGCGCCAGGGGCGCAGCCCCTCGTCGAGGCCCACCACGCGGCAATCGCCGTCCAGATAGACGGCGTCGATGGCAAAGCCCATGAAGAACATGTGGATCGAGGAGCAGGGCACGATGAGCAGCCCCTGCCCCGGCTCAAGCGGGGGGCTGCCGATGAGGCCCACCAGGCGCGTCCGCACGTCGTCGGCCACGCGCCCGTCGTCAACCAGTTCGGTGCCGCGTGTGGCGTTATGCACCCGCAGCGGCCCCCCGTTCTTTGTCGTCATCCCCATCGCCATACCCCTCACGGCTGTAGGAGGGCGCTCGCTATACGAGCACGTGCTGCCACACCCAGACTGCCCAGACGCCCAGCGCCAGGTAGGGGCCGTAGGCCATGGGGTCCTTGCGCCCGGCCCGCCGCGTGGCCAGCAGGAACAGCGCGGCCAGGCCCCCCAGTATGATCCCCCACAGCATCCCGACCCCGATGAGTGGCCAGCCCAAGAGCAGGCCCGCCGCCGCCATGAACTTGACGTCGCCGGCGCCCATCGCCCCGCGCCCCAGGATGAAGAGGAGCGCGAACGCGCCACCGCTGGCCAGGGCCCCCATCAGCGCCTCTGGGAGGGCGGGCCCTGGCAGGAACAGCGTCTGCACCAGCGCCCATGCCGCCAGGGCACCAACCAGGACGTTGGGAATGCGCCGCACGCGCAGGTCGATCACGCTCACGGCCAAGCAGATGCCCGTCACCACCGCCGCCGACAGGGGCGTCCCCCAGCCACCCACGCGCCAGCCGGCGTAACCCCCCAGGAGGGCCGCGCCAAGCGCCGCCAGGCCCACCGCCCTGCGCCAGGCAGGCGAGTCGCTCGGGGGAGTATCTCCGTAGTGCGGCAAGAGCCACCCAACCACCAAGCCCGCGGCCAGGCCGCCCACGCCGCCCAGAATGCCCCCCAAGACCATCGGCACGCTGCGTCTGCTCCTTCTCACGCGCAGTGCCCGCACCGGCCCTTCCGGTACGGGCACTGTCAGGCCTCAAACGGCCATCTAGCGGGCGCGCTCCTCATAGTAGCGCAACAACACGTCGTCGACCGCGTTGCTGAGGCCCTGCTCCCAGACGGTCCAGCGTTCGCTGATCCATTCCTGGGCCTCGGCGACCGCTGGGCTCTCGGTGTAGGCGCGGCGGGCCTCGTCAAAGGCACGCACGCCGACCACGGCGACCAGGAGGAGGATGAGCGCCAGCCCGCCGATCATCGAGGGGCGCTGCGCCAGCCGGGCCAGGCTGTCCAGGTTGCCTTCCTGCGTGGCCCGCGCCGACTGGTTCTCTCCGACGGTCCCCGGCAGGGCTGACAGGCACAGCGCCAGTGCCAACACCAGGAACTGGCGGCTCTCCATCAGCGTGAGGCCTGCCTCCGCGGCGAACTGCTGCCCAGACCACAGCACGATGACGGCCAACCCCACCAGCGACACCGCCCAGAAGAGGGTGCGCAGCACCCAGCGCATCAGGGCATAGGGGATCGGCCAGGCCGGCGCCTGCCGGGCGCCGCGGATCACCCCCAGCACGAACCAGAAGAGCCCGGCCACCGTCGGCCAGAAGGCCATCGGTGAGAAGCCGTGCGCGGCCAGAGTGGCGGGGAACGGCGTCGGCGCGCCGATGCGGTTGGCCATCAGCCCCACGCCAACGCCGAGTATCGCCGCCAGGATGCCGCCCACCAGCGGGCGCACCACGGCCCGGTTGGTGCGCGAGGGCATCGGCATCACCTGCACGTCCACGGGGATGGAGATGGGCTGCTCCGAGGCGCTGGACACGACGTCGATCGCCGTCCGGTAACGGGTGATCAGCAGCCCTTCCGTCTCCACGCTGACCGTGGTCAGGAGCGTTCCCTTGTCGATATTGGCGGGCAACACGCGCAGCCAGGTCTCGCGCGGGCGGAGCGCCCCATACAGGTAGCCACGACCCCGCCCCCGGCGAATGCGCAGCTCGGTACGCGCCGACTGCCCCGACAGAACGTACCCCAGCTTGACCCTGCTGGGGCTGGCCGTCAGGCGCGGCCGTTCCACCAGGCCGGTGGACAGGAGGTACTCTTCCAAAGCGGCGCGCATGTCGTTCGGGTGCGCCCGCATGCACTCGCGGGCCATCTCGGCCAGGTGCGGGGCGTTGTTCTCCTCCAGCCAACGGACCAGGGTGCCGTTACGCAGGTGGGCGATGCCATCCTCGGGGTTGCGGTCCATGTGCCGCACGGCCTCTTCGATCGTCCACATCTTGCGGCGCAGCCCCAGAACCCCGCTGGAGCGGAACACAAAGGGCTGCGCAGCGCGCTCGCGGATGCCCAGCCGCCCCTCGGCGAGCGCCTCGGCCAGGGCGTGCCGCACTTCGGCATCGGGCAGGCCCCGGTTGGGAGTGGCGGCCTGGGCGACGATGATGGGGGCCACATCATCGTTGCGCAACACCTGCACGCCGGGAGGAGCAGCGCCCGTTATGGTCACGTCCGGATCGGTAAAGACGACGAAATGCCGGACGTCGACCTCCCCGCGGATGTCCTCGTCCGCCAGGAAGGCGCGCAGCGCCCGCGTGCCGGCGGCCATGTCAATGGTGGGGCTGGGGTGGGCCACCTGGCGCCCGTCGGGCAGGCGCTCGCTCCAGGCACCGCGCTGCGAGAGGATTACCTCGCCCCGCCAGTCCAGCGCGCGCAGCACGAACAGCCCCTGCGGGCCAACTACGACGGCGTCCAGCGGCTGCCCGCGCACCTTGGGCTCCGAGATGACCTGGTACTCGCCGGTCAGCGCCACGCTGAGGGTCGCCGCCAGGACGTTCCCGGAGATCAGCCCGTTCGCTACCAGAAGCTCTGCCATAGCCGTGCCCTTCCTACTGGAGGGTTACCCGGTCGTCCACGAGGCGCTCTCGCACAAAGCGCCCCTGCGGGATGATGCGAAAGTGCGCCGAATCCAGCGGGAACTCGACGTCCACCGCGTTACGGCCGGCGCGGTTCTTTTCCAGCGTCATGATGACCCAGTTGCGCATGGTCTCCGCCTGGGTGGGGTTGTAGACCATGTGATCTCGGCTGACGATGGAGAACTTGTTGTTAAAGATCATGCCGATATCGGCCTCGTACTGCAGGGCCGAGCTGCCGCGCAGGTCCTCAAAGCGCATGCGGGTGGCCTGCAGGCCGGCGCGGTCCGAGGCGGCCAGCGCGATCACGTAGGAGCCGGTGGTCATGGCCAGTTCTTTGAGGTTCTGGGTCAGGTAGGTGGTATCTTCAATATCGGGCCCCAGGCTGCGCCGATCCACCGGGATCTTTTGCAAATAGTCCACCACCAGCAGCAACTGCTGTGGTCCCGTCTCAAGCATCGAGTAGCACCAGTCACGGATCTGTTCCAGTGACGAGTGCACCCCGCTGGCCTTGACCAGGATCAGCCGGTTGGCGTAACTCTCGATCTCGTCGAGCACGGGCGCGTAGCGCGGCATCTTGCGCAGCTTGGTGACCAGGCCCTCCTTGGGGTCGCCGGTGGCGGCGATCTGCCCCAGGCGCCGCAGGGTCAGGCCGCCGTCTGGGTCGTTGCCCAGCTCGGCCGACTCGAGGCACAACAGGCGCGACAGCAGGTGTGACCGGTCGTGCTCATAGCAGACATAGATGGCCGCCCGCTTGGGGTCGCTGCGCACGATATTGCGCGACACCTGCAGCCCCCAGATCGTCTTGCCGACGCCGTACCCCCCGCCGATGACCATCAGCTGCCCAGGGAGCAAGCCCCCGTTGAGAATGTCGTCGAGCGGGTCAAACCCCGTGGGCAGCCAGGTATAGCGCCCCCCCTCCTTGGCCAGGCTCTGGGCCTCAAACTCGTTGAGGACCGTCGCCAGGCTGGCCGGGCCGGTGAGCTCGACCGACGAGTCTTCGCCGGACGTGGAGCGGTAGATGATCTCGACCATGACGACTCCTTAGCGCCTCGCCGGGACCTTGGCGGGAACGAACAGCGTCGGGGGCAAGTTGATCCCGGCGGCCTCGATGCGGTCCATGAACTTGGGGCGCACGCCGGTGGCCGTGTGGTACCCTTCCACCTTGCCCTGCGCGACGGACAGCTGCACGAACCGGTAGATATCCTGCATGACGATCACGTCTCCCTCCATCCCCTGCACTTCGGAGATGAAGGTAATCTTGCGGTTGCCGTCAGCGAGACGGTCCAGGTGTACCACCACGTCAAAGGCAGAGGCGATCTGCTCGCGAATGGCCTTCAGCGGGAGGTCCATCCCGGCCATCAGGACCATGGTCTCGACGCGGTGCAGCGTGTCTCGCGGGCTGTTCGAGTGCGCCGTGGTCAGCGAGCCATCGTGGCCGGTGTTCATGGCCTGCAGCATGTCCAGCGCCTCGCCACCGCGGACCTCGCCCACCACGATGCGGTCAGGGCGCATACGCAGGGCGTTGATGACCAGCTGCCGGATCGGCACCTCGCCCTTGCCCTCGACGTTGGGCGGCCGCGCCTCGAGGCGGACGACGTGGCGCTGCTGCAGCTGCAGCTCGGCGGCGTCCTCAATGGTGATGATGCGCTCTTTGCCGGGGATAAACCCCGACAGCACGTTCAGCACCGTCGTCTTGCCCGTCGAGGTACCGCCGGACACGACCACGTTCAGCCGCGCCACCACGCAGGCCTGGATGAACTGGGCCATCTCTGCGTTCAGCGAGCCGAAGCGGACCAGGTCGTCGACGGTGAACGGCACGCGAGAGAACTTGCGAATACTGATACAGGGGCCCACCAGCGACAGCGGCGGGATGATGACGTTCACGCGCGAACCGTCGGCCAGGCGGGCGTCGACCATGGGGCTCGACTCGTCGACGCGCCTCCCCAGCGGAGAGACGATGCGGTCGACAATGCGCAGCACCTCGCCGTCATCGCGGAAGCGTAGGTCGGTCTCTTCCAGGACGCCGTTGCGCTCCACGATCACCTGGTTGGGGCCGTTCACCAGGATTTCCGACACCGAGTCATCCCGGAGGAGCGGCTCGATGACGCCGAGGCCGAGGATGTCGGCCACCACCTGCTCAAACAGCTCGTTGCGGTCCTGCCGGGTAAGGGGCAGCTCCTCCTCCTGGAGGATTTCGGCAAAGATGCGGTCGAGGGAGCGCCGCACCTCGTCGACGTTGCCCGTATCGACGGTAGGGCTGAGCTCAGAGAGGAGGCGCCGCTGCACGCGGTCCTTGATGTTGGCGAACTGGGCCGTGCGCCCCTGATCGGGGCCGGGGCGACCGTGGTTGCCGTGGCCGGCCGGGGGCACTGGCCCAGTGGGGACGGTGCGTCCTCTGCGTCCGAAACTCACCATGATGTCGCCTGCCTTCGCTGCCTCACCTTGCGGTGGCTCTCGGTCAACAATCGGGGTACCGCCCGGCGGCACGGAGGGCGGCGCGGGGCCCGCCTCTCAGCGCACCCACACGGGGTCGTACTCGTTCCAGGTCGTGTTGCTGATGTTGCTCGCAGCGGCGCCGACGGCCGCCGCCATGGTAAAGATCTGTTGCGGGCCGGCCCGGCTGGACCAGAATACGATCCGCGAGCCATCCGGCGACCAGGAGGGGTGCTTTTCCCACGAGCCGCTCGCCGGCGTGAGGTTGGTCGGCTCGCCGTTCTCGGCGTAGGTCACCCAGATGTCGTCGCTAACGGAGGCTTCACTCACGAACACGATCTGCGTGCCGTTGGGCGACCAGGCCGGGTCGTAGCACAGGCCGGTGAGCCGGGTGACCTGGCGCTCCCCGCCCGCTGCCGCGACCCAAATCTGCGCGGTACCGGCCTCGTCGTTCTTCACAAAAGCCCGCTGCCCGCTCGGCGCGTAGCGGTAGCTGGCCACCAGCTGGGCGTGCTGGGTGTACAGCTCCTGCGAGTTGCCCAGGTACTGGCGGCCCGAGCCGTCGGGGCTCATCACCCAGAGGCCCGTCTGGCCAGGCTGGTCAGACAGGAAGACGATCTTGCCGCGGTAGGCGCTCAGCGGCATGGCCGTCGGCGTGGGCGTGGGGCCAGCGCCAGCGGCGGGGCCGCTGGCCCCGGTCGGGCGGGCCGTCGGGACGGGCGTAGCGGTCGGCACCGCGGTGGGCGACCGCGTCGGCGTGGGCAGCGCCAGCGCGTCGATGGCCGCCTGGCCCGCCTGCGCCAGGCTCGTGTCGGAGGCGGGCAGCCCCGCGGCGCGCTCGTACAAGGCGTAGGCGCCGTAGGTATCGCCCGCCTCACGCAGCTCGTCGGCGCGGCGCACCAGCGCGTCGTACAGCATCTCAACCAGGCGCCCGCCGAGATAGTCGGGGGCAGCGTCGTACACGGCGCCTAGCTGGGCCACCGCGTCGGCCCACTGGGCCTCGTAATATACCTTCTCGGCGGCCTGGTAGGCCTCCGCCAGGGCCTGTTCGTCGGCCACTTCCTGAGAGCGCGGCTGCAGGCTCAGCGCCTCACGAAAGTAGGTCTGCGCCTCGGCGTATACCTCGCGCACGTCCCGCTCGGGCGCTGCCGTGCGCATGACCTGCTTGCCCGCCGCCAGGTAGAGCTCGAACAGGCGGCTGGTGACCATCTCGCGCCGGTAAGAGAGGTTCGTGGCGCGGATGTTCAGGTAGGCCTGCAGCGCCTCCACGTACAGGCCGGCCTGGCGTTTGGTCTCCGCATCGGTAAAGAGGTCTTCGAGGTCCACGGCGCGGCTCATCTCGGCCACGCGCTCGGCGACGTCCTGATAGTCGGGAAAGCGGGCCTGCACCTGGCGCATCGCGTCAAGCGCAGCGCGCACGTTGCCCTGTTCCTGCAAGAGCAGGCCCTGTTCGTAGAGTGCGGCGATCTCGCGCTGGAAGGCGATCTGCTGCAGGCCGTCCTCGGCCACCGACACCTGCCGGGCGAAGGGGTTGGCCTGCCCCTCACCCAGCGGGTAGTTGCCCACCCGCGCCAGGATGCCGCTATAGTGCTCCTCGGCGGCGTCCAGCGATCTGGCCTCCAGCGCCTTGTTGCCGGCCGCCAGCAGGTCGTCCACCTCACGCGTCAGCTGCATGGTGCGGATGGCCGGCACCAGCCGGTTGGTGACCAGGGGCAGCCCCTGCCACACGACCACCGCCAGCACCAACACCAGCGCCACGCGCAGGACCCACTTGCGCGCCACGCCAGAGCTGACCGTCACCGGCCGCACCGAGGTCCGCGAGTCCAGGTCGGCCTTGAACTGCGCCTCACCCAGGGCGTGCTGCGCCAGGGCCGAATCGGGAAAGTCCCGGGTCAGCAGGAGAAAGCACTCGATCGCCTTGGACCAGCGCGCCGCCTGCATATGTCCGAGCCCCTCGCGGTAGCGGGGGTCATCGCGAACGTTGGCTTCCGCATCAAACATGGCACCTGTCCGTCTCAAGTGAAGGGCGCCGCACGCCTACAGCGAGCTGCCCAAGAATTGCAGAAGGCTGGGAACCACCGGGCCCAGGATCACGACGAAGAGCGCCGGGAAAATGAGCAGCACCAGCGGGAACACCATCTTGACCGTGGCCTTGTGGGCCTGTTCCTCGGCGCGCAGCCGGCGCCGCACGCGCATCTGATCCGCCTGGACGTGCAGCACCTCGGCGATGCTCACCCCCAGCCGGCTGGACTGCACCAGCACCGCCACAAAGGAGCGCAGGTCGGCAACGCCGCAGCGCTCCACCATGCGGAGCAGCGAATCCTCGCGCGAGGTGCCCACGCGCATCTCAGCCACGGCGCGGCGGAACTCGCGCGTCAGCGGGTTGTCCCACTGGTCGCCCACGCGGATCATGGCCGACTCGAACCCCAGGCCGGCCTCCACGCCGATGGTCAGCATATCGAGGGCGTCGGGCAGGGCACGCTGGATCTGGCGCTGCCGCTGGTTCTTGGCCGACCGCAGCCACAGAAGCGGCAGGAAATACCCCACGAAGGCCAGCAGGAAAGCGTTCCGCGCCACGACGATCAGTTCCCCGCGCGCCCCCGACAGGACAAAGAACCCGCCGCCGAACAGCGCCGCCGCCAGGATGCGCATCCCCAGATAGTCCATCACGGTCAGGCCCATGGGGCTGCCCGCCTGCACGAGCATCTCACGAGACTGCTCGATATTCCCCTGCGGCGCCATGCGCGCCAGCGAGCGCAGCACCTTGCGGAAGGCCGGCGCCAGCACGCGCGTCTGGAAAGACTGGCTCAGCAGCTCCTCCTCCAGGACGTCCGGGCGCTGCAGGTAGGCGGCCATGCGCTGGCTATCCACGCTCTTGGGCCGCGACGGCCGGAACGCCATCCAGAGCAGCACCACGGTCAGCCCCACCAGGCCGCCGAACAGGAGCGCGGCGTAGGGGGCCTGACTGTCCGGCAGGGCCCAGGGTATGCGGAACGGCATGCTGAACGGTATGCTGATCGGCATCATACCTCGATGTCTACGATCTTGGAGATGACGATGAACCCGATGATCTGCAAAAAGACGGCGAACGCCGGCAGCACGCGGATCCAGCCCGGGGCGAACAGCGGTTTGATATAGTCCGGGCTGATCAGCGTCAGGATCAGGGCCATGCCCATCGGCAAAAAGGCCAGTACGTAGCCGGAGAAGCGCTGTTGCGCCGTCAACGTACGGATCTCCTGCTTCATGCGGATGCGGTCGCGCACCGTGTCCGAGATGGTGCTGAGGATCTCGGCCAGGTTGCCGCCCATCTCGTACTGGACGTTGATCGCCGTGACGACCAGCCCCACGTCCTCGGTGTCGATGCGCTCGGCCAGGCTGTTGAGCGCCTGTTGCACCGGCAGGCCCAGCCCGACCCCCCGCGTCACGCGGCGGAACTCATCGGAGGCCGGCGGGCCCAACTGGTCCACCAGGGTGTCGAGCGCCTGGTTGAGGCCGTAGCCGGCCCGCAGCGCGCCCACCAACAGGTCGAGCACCTCGGGCAGCTGGTTGGTAAAGGCCCGT
>JAAZBY010000130.1 GCA_012513595.1 Chloroflexota bacterium | reverse complement strand
GCTGCGCATCGGCGCCACAATGGCCGAGTCGCCGGCCGGCACCTTTGTGCGGATTTCGGACCAGCCGGTGCTCCGCCTAGGGAGCGGGAACGCCGTCGAGGACCCCTTTGTGTGGTGGAACGGCAGCGGCCTGGAGATGCTGGCCAAAGACATGACGGGCGGCATCACCGGTGAGCGGCACGCCGGCGTACACCTGACTTCGTCGGACGGCGTGCACTGGGCGCTGGCCACGCCGCCCAAAGCCTACTCGCGCCGCGTCGTGTGGGACGACGGCGCCGTCACCGTGCAGGGCTCGCTGGAGCGGCCGCAGCTCCTCATCGAGAACGGCCGCCCGACACATCTGTTCGCCGCCACCGCCGACGGGCCGGGCGGCTTCGACAACGCCCGGCGCACCTGGAACATGGTCATCCCGCTGGCCCCCTAGCGGGGTCGCCCCGCCGGGCACGCCTGTACGTCATCAGGAGGACAGCGATGTCGCCCTCCGCGCGGATCTCCCGACATGACCGCGACGTCCTGCGGCGCCTGGCCGCCGAGCAGGCCGAGATCGCCGCCCTGAGCGTCCAACCCCGCACGATCGCCGGGTGGCAGCGCGTCAACGACCTGCAACCCGGCCGCGCGATGGTGTGGATCAACGAGATCCCCTGGCACGAGATGGACGTGCACGGCGAGCTCGCACTCGCCTGCGAGGATCCCTTCCTGCGCACCCAGGAGGAGACCCTGCGCCAGACTCTCTATCAGTGGCGGCACATGCCGGCGGACATGGTGGTGGAGCCGGTCTTTTACAGTCCTCTGGCCGTCAGCGACACCGGCTATGGCATCGACGAGGACGTCGACATTGTGCGCACCGACGCGCGCAACACTGTCGTCTCGCGCCGCTTCCACCGGCAGATCCGCGAGCCCCGCGACGTGGACAGAATCCGGACGCCCATCGTCCGCCACGATGCCGCGGCCAGCGAGGCCTACCGCGCGCGCCTGGAGGCCGCCTTTGGCGACCTGTTGCCCGTGGTGCCGCGCGGCGCGCCCGGGTTCTGGTTCTCTCCATGGGACTTGCTCATCCGGCTGTGGGGCGTCGAGGATGCCATGCTCGACCTCGCGCTTCGCCCCGAGTTGGTGCACTTGGCCATGGAGCGCCTGGTGACGGCCATGCTGGCCCGGCTCGACCAGTACGAGGACCAGGGCCTGCTCTCCTCAAACAACGGCAACGTCCGCGTCGGCTCCGGCGGGCTTGGCTATACGAGCGACCTCCCCCCGGCCGAGGCCCCTGGCCCCGTGGGTACCGGCAGCCTGTGGGGCTGCGCCACGGCGCAGATCTTTTCCGCCGTGTCACCAGCCATGCACGAAGAGTTTGCCCTGCAGTACGAGCGTCGCTGGCTGGAGCGCTTTGGCCTCAACTACTATGGCTGTTGTGAGCCGCTGCACCTGAAACTGGGCCTGCTGCGGAGCGTCCCCCGGCTGCGCAAGGTCTCCATGAGCCCGCTGGCCGACCTGGCCAGCGCCGCCGCGCAGACCGGGCGGGATCTGGTGCTGTCGATCAAGCCGAACCCGGCGATCCTGGCCGGCGACGTCTGGCGGCCGGAGGTAGCCCGGCAGGAGCTGCGCGACCTGCTGCGGCAGGCCTCGGGCTGCGTCACCGAGGTGATCATGAAGGATGTCTCCACCGTGCGCTATGCGCCGCAGCGCCTCTGGGAGTGGGCGCGTATCGCCAGCGAGGTCGCCGACGAGGCTGCCCGAGAGGCGGCCTGAGGCTACATACTCCCCCGCGACCCAACCACGAGTCAGCAGGCCGGCCCGGCCACGCCGCGCGGCCGCCGGCCCACACATGATAGGAGCGCCGCCCATGCCCGGCACCATCCTCTTTGGGATCGACGTGGAAACCGCCAACGAGAACGCTTTGGGCTTCACGCAGCACGGCCTGAGGCTGTTTGAGGAGCTCGGTATCCCGGTGACCTGGTACGTCACCGGCAAGACTCTGGAGCGTTACCCGGAGGCGTTCCGGGGCCCCGAGGCCAGCGGCCTGGTGGAGCTCCAGGCCCACACTTACGATCACATCCTGCTCAAGACCGTCCTGGTGGAGGTGCCCGAAGGCCAGGTGGTGCACAACAGCACCGACTTCTTTATGCAGCGCGGCGCCTCGAACGAGGAGATCGTGGCGGACCTCACGCGCTGCCAGGAGGTGTTCGAGCGCGTCCTCGGGCGGCTGGCCACGGCGCTGACGGGCCCCTGGGCCTACTACCGCGGCCTCGGCGACCGCCCCGACCTTCTGGAGATCGTCGACCGGCTGGGCTTCCGCGCCCTGCGCACCTTTGGTCGTGACGAGCGGGACGGCCAACCCGTCCCGCTGACCTGGCGCCCGCGGTTCTACCGCGTGCAGGGCTTCCCGCACATCCTCGAGATCTTGATCCATGACTACCAGGACGATTTCTACTGGAGAGAGTTCGCCAAGCCCGCCCCCGAGGCGCGCTACATCGACCACCTGCGCACCGTGGCGGACCGCGTGGCCGCCGAAGACCTGGTGTGGAGCCTGTGTTCCCACGATCATGGCTGCGCCACGGCCGAGGGGTTCGCGCAGAAAGGGTCCTGGTACCGCGACCTCGTGCAGTATGCCCTGGGCCTGGGCATCCGCTTCCTGCCGATCAGCGCCTTCTACGAGGAGATGGCCAGCCGCAACGCCTGAGGCTGCCCGGCCCTAGGCGAGGCCCTCGAGGAAGGCCGTCACGTGCTTGAGAAAGGCCTTCGGCTGCTCTTCCTGGGGCATGTGGCCACACTGCGCGATCAGGGCGAGCCCGGCCCCGGGCAAGGAGTGGGCCAGCCGGATGCTCTCGGCCGTGGGCACCACGCGGTCATCGTCACCGGCCATGATCAGAAGCGGCACGTCGGGCGCGCCGCGCTCGGGTGACCAGGTGGGCTCCTCGGAGGCCAGGACGAACTCCCACAGAGCGCGGTCCCAGTCGTCGGCCTGCGTGATGACGCGGTACCCATCCAAGTCCTCGGCGGTGATGCGCGAGGGGTCGTGGTAGGCCCTGGCCAGGAAGCGCGCCGCCCGCGACACAAAGGCCCGCACAGCCAGCGGCCCCAGCCGTCTGGCCTGCGGGGTGCGGAGGAGCGG
Organism: Chloroflexota bacterium; assembly: GCA_012513595.1. The sequence goes on along the minus strand of JAAZBY010000130.1, from coordinate 805 downwards.
GCGCAGCCCTCGCGGGGCGTGCGTTCGCGTGTACACCGCGGGAGACACCAACACCAGGCCCTGCACCGCCTGCGGGAACCGGTAGGCCGTCTCGAGGGCCAGGGCGCCCCCGGCCGAGTGCCCCACCAGCACCGCCCGCTCGGCCCCGAGGTGCGCGATCATGGCCAGCACCAGGCGCACCTGGGCGCCCAGGCCATAGGGGCTCTCACCCGGCGGCCAGCTGCCTTGGCGCAGCGGGCGCTCCGTCAGGCCGAAAGCGGGCCGATCGTAGGCTACGGCCCGGCCCAGCTCCCCCAGGGGCGCCAGTACCTGGCGCCAGGAGAAGGCGCTGGCCCCAAAACCGTGCAGCAGGATGACCAGCGGCTGCCCCTCGCCGCGCGCCTTGTAGTGCACGTCCAGCCCGTTGAGGCGGGCGAACAGGCTGTCCCCATCGGCGAGGTCGCGCGGCGGCCGCGTGCCCCGCAGCGGCGACACCGGTACCAGATACGGGCCGAGCGCCGTCAGCGACAGGCCAACGGCCATGCCGCGCAGCAGCTGCTTCACTCTCTCTTGCACAAGCCCCTCCGGGGTCCTACGGCATGGTCCGGGCGCATGGTAGCCACGGGGAGGGGCCCTGGCAAGGGCGATGACTTGACACGCTTGCCCGCTGAGAACATTATGGCCCTCGCGTGGCCCGAGAGGATTGCGCGGGTTCCCGCCGCCGGCCCGGGCCGATCCCCCACCACACCGGCAGACGCGAACCGGCCGAGACCACCATACCCGGGGTGACGCTGTGCAACGGCGCTGGCTCTTCTGGCTGCTGATC
>JAAZBY010000129.1 GCA_012513595.1 Chloroflexota bacterium | reverse complement strand
GCGACCGATGAGCCGCAGATGATCGGCCAGCTCCAGGTGCTGGACCTCGCCGACGCGGCGGCGGCCCGGCTGCGCCTGTTGGCCGCCAAGGGCGAGCTCTTGGCCATCGCCAACGATACGGACCCGGTGATCGTCGGGCTGGGCGGCGGGGCGCGCGACCTCGAGGTGCGCCTGCTCCCCGAGAGCCCGGCGGGGCCGATGCTGGCCGTGCACCTGATCTACGACACGCGCGACGCGATGGGCGCCAACACCATCAACACGGCGCTCGAGGCCCTGGCCCCCCAGGTCGAGCGGCTGAGCGGTGGCCGCGTGGGGCTGCGTATACTCAGTAACCTGGCCGACCGGCGCCTGGCGCGGGCCTGGTGCACGGTGCCCAAGGAGGCCCTGGCCCTCGAGGGGCTGGCCGCCGACGAAGGCGTCACCCGGCTGGTTGAGGCCTACGCTTTTGCCGCGGCGGACCCCTATCGCGCCGCGACGCACAACAAGGGGATTATGAACGGGATAGATGCCGTAGCGCTGGCCACCGGCAACGACTGGCGCGCCCTGGAGGCCGGTGCCCACGCTTACGCTGCGCGAACGGGCCGCTACGCGCCCCTCTCCGTCTGGGAAAAGAGCGCTGACGGCGACCTGGTCGGGTCGATCGAGCTGCCCGTCGCCGCGGGAACCGTCGGCGGCGCCACACGGGCGCATCCGCTGGCGCGGCTGGGGCTCAAGATCTTGGGGGTGCAGGGCGCGCGGCAGCTGGCCGAGGTGTTGGCCGCGGTCGGGCTCGGGCAGAACCTGGCCGCCCTGCGCGCCCTGGCCATGGAGGGGATCCAGCGCGGGCACATGAAGTTGCACGCCCGCCAGGTGGCCATGGCCGCCGGCGCCCAGGGAGAGCTCATCGAGGTGGTCAGCGCGCGACTGATCGCCGAGGGCGTTGTCCGCGTCGATCGCGCCGAGGCAATCCTGGCCGAAGTACTGGCCCGGCGGTAGGTAGGTCTGGAGGAGGTCTGCGCCTTGGCGGTGATGAAACCCGCTCGCCCGGTAGGGATCGTTGGATACGGCGCCTACGTGCCGCGCTACCGGCTGCCCGCCAGCGAGGTGAACCGCGTCTGGCATGGCGGCGAAGACGCCGTGCCGATCACGGAAAAGGCGGTGCCCGGCCCCGACGAGGACACCGTGACCATGTCAATCGAGGCGGCGCGGAACGCGCTGTTGCGGGCGGAAGTTGATCCGTCCTTGTTGCGCGCCGTGTGGGTCGGCAGCGAGTCGCACGCCTATGCCGTCAAACCGACCTCGACCATCGTGGCCGAGGCGATCGGGGCCACGCCCGGCAGTTTGGGCGCCGATCTGCAGTTCGCCTGCAAGGCTGGCAGCGAGGCGATGCAGGCGGCCATCGGGCTGATCGGGTCGCACATGGCGGACTATGCGCTGGCCATCGGCATGGACACCGCCCAGGGGCGCCCCGGCGATGCCCTCGAGTACACGGCGGGGGCCGGCGGCGCCGCGCTCCTGCTTGGCCAGGCTGAGGAAAGCCTGGCCGTGCTGGAGGCTTCCTGCTCGTACATCACCGATATGCCCGATTTCTGGCGGCGGCAGGGGCAGCGCTACCCGAGCCACGGTGGGCGGTTCACCGGCGAGCCGGCCTACTTTTACCACCTGGAGGCCGCGACCCGCGAGCTGCTCGAGGGCCTGGGCCGCGGGCCCCAGGACTATGACTGGGCCGTGTTCCACCAGCCCAACGTGGCCTTCCCGCTCAAGGCGGCCGCCGAGCTCGGCTTTACGCGGGAACAGTTGGCGCCGGGCCTGTTGGTGAACGAGATCGGCAACACCTACGCGGGGGCCTCGTTGGTGGGGCTGGCCGCAGTGCTTGACGTGGCTGAGCCGGGGCAGCGCATTCTGATGTGCTCGTTCGGATCCGGGGCCGGCAGCGATGCCTTCTCCTGGGTCGTGACGGAGCGCCTGCCAGAGCGACGGCCGCGCGCGCCGCTGACGCGCTGGTACGTGGCCCGGCGTAAGGTGATTGATTATGCGCTGTACGCGCGCTACCGAGAAAAGCTGCACCGGAACTAGGTGCATAAACAGCGACAGGAAGGCACACCACGAACGTGCGTGAGGTAAGCATTATCGGCCTGGGCCAAGTGCCCGTGGGCGAGCATTGGGACAAGTCGTTGCGTATCCTGGGCAGCGAGGCGGTCCTGGCCGCCCTGCAGGACGCCGGCGTCGAGCGTCCGGAGGCCCTCTTTGTCGGCAACATGCTGTGCGGGCAGCTCTCCAATCAGCAGAACCTGGGAGCCCTCATCGCTGACCACGCCGGCCTGCGGGGGATCGAGGCGATCCGTACCGAGGCCGCCTGCGCTTCGGCGGCCGCGGCCATGCGTGCCGGGTACCTGGCGGTGGCCTCGGGGCTCATGGACGTCGTGGTGGCCTGCGGCGTGGAAAAGATGACCGACGCCCCCGGCGGGCAGACCACGACGGCGCTGGCCGCGGCGGCCGATGCGACCTATGAGGGGGAGCACGGCATCTCGTTCGTGGCCCTGAATGCGCTGCTGATGCAGCGCTATATGTACGAGTACGGCTACCGGCGCGAGGATTTCGCCGGCTTTTCGCTGAACGCCCACCGCAACGGGGTCAACAACCCCAACGCCATGTTCCGCAAAGCCATCACCCTGGAGGCCTACCAGCGGGCCAAGATGATCTCTGCCCCGGTGAGCCTGCTCGATTCCTCGGCCATGGCCGACGGCGCTGCGGCGGTGGTGCTGGCGCCGACCGAGTTCGCCCGCAGGCGCGGCCTGCCCGCCGTGCAGGTGCTCGGCTCGGCCGTGGGCACCGACGCGGTGGCCATCCACGACCGCTGGGAGCCGCTGCACCTGGCGGCCGCGCAGGTCTCGGTGCAACGCGCCCTGGCCCAGGCCGGCGTGGGGATCAACGACATCGACTTTTTTGAGCTGCACGACGCCTTTACCATCATGGCGGCCCTCTCGCTGGAGGCGGCAGGCTTTGCCGAGCGCGGCCGGGGAGTGCGCTTCGCCATGGACGACGAGATCGGCCTGAATGGGCGGCTGCCCATCAGCACGATGGGCGGGCTCAAGGCGCGCGGCCACCCCGTGGGGGCCTCGGGCCTGTACCAGATCGTCGAGGCGGCCCTGCAGCTGCGCGGACAGGCCGGCGCGAACCAGCTGCGCGGCTGCCGCATCGGCATGACCCAGAGCATCGGCGGGAGCGGCGCCACCATCATCACCCACGTGTTGGGTGCCTGAGGGGCGCACGAAAGCGGAGGTATTGAGATGGACCTGCCTTCTTATATGCGGACGGCCAAGCAGCGTCTCGGCCTGGTTGGTGAGGTGTGCCCCCATTGCGAGGCCAGGCTGTTCCCGCCGCGGGACGTGTGCCCCCACTGTGGCGGCCCGGCCAAGACGCCCTACACCTTTAGCGGCAGGGGGACGGTGTTCTCTTTCACGACGCTCTACTCGCCGCCGGAGGAGTACGCCAAGTACGCTCCCTACACCGTGGCCCTGGTAAAGCTCGAGGAAGGTCCTCTGGTAACGGCGCAGCTCACCGACGTCGACCGGGAGGACGTCTATATCGGCATGCCGGTGGAGATGGTGACGCGCAAGATGCACGAGGAGGGGGACGAGGGCGTCATCGTGTACAACTACAAGTTCCGGATGGCGGTGCCCGCCTGATTCGGCAGGACTGAGAACTCCCCAAGGACGCCCTCCGCCAGGAGGGCGTCCTTCTCATAGCGCCCCTAATCACGTCCTTGTTCGCGACGGGGAGGCCGGCCCGGGCACTCAGCCGTGGGCGGCCGTGAGGCAGGCCTGTATGGCCAGGGCCGCTGCGCGGCCCTCGGCGGCCGCCTGGCCCGCGGCGAAGCCGCGCACGCCCGCCGGCGCGGCCAGAACGCCTTCCCCGCATTCGGCGGCGGGCCAGTGCGTCGCCCAGGTTTCCTCGGCAACATAGACCGCGCGGTAGGCCCTGCGCAGGGAGGCGGCCTCCAGGTCGGCAGCCCGCTGCCCGCCCAGGTAGCGCGCCCCGCCGCGGAGGATGGCCGCCAGGCCCTCCTCCGCGGCGTCGAGCGCAGCAAGCGGCTGGGGCGCCTCACCGAAGACGTCCACCGCACACCCGGCCAAGCCCAAGAAGTAGGCGCAGGTCCATCCGGCGACGCTGTCGCCGAGTATGACAGCGCGCCAGCCGGGGCGCACCGCCTCGGCGTGCAGCCAGCCGGCCTCGCCAGCCTCCCGTTCCACCCAGCGGAGCAGTTCAGCGATGCGCACGGACTGCCCTGCGAACGAGCGCCGATAGCAGCGGCGCTCGCAGTGCTCTGCGGCGGGGCAGGCCAGGCCGCACAGCGCGCCGAAGGGGCTGCGACGGTGAAGCTCGCGCGCGGCGCCGAGGTAGTTGCGGGCCTCCATCCGGCGCATCAGCCCGGGGATGTCGATCGTGGCGGGGCAGTCGCGCACGCAGGCGGGTTCCTCGCAGCCCTGGCACTGCGCGGCGGCCAACGCGGCGCTCTCCGGGGTGAGCGGTTCGCCCGGCTGCAGGGCTCGCCGCCGGAAGGGCACCTCGACGAAGCGGACATACTCCTGCTCGAACCGGCGCGCGTCGTAGCGACGCAGGTGTGCGCCCTCCAAGACGCGGTTGGCGGCGCCCACGCCCGATACCACGGTGGCCGGCGCCCCGGTGGCCATCACAGTGGAGTCGCCGCACACGTAGAGGTTCTGCCACTCGCTCCGCGCGTGCAGGCGCTTGAGCATCTCCTGCCCGATGGCGTTCTTGGGCCCGCCCACCGCCCCCCAGTTCTTGAGCAGGTACCGCTCGACCGTGGTGGGCGTGCCGACCGCCATCGCCTCAATGTGGCTGGCGAACCCCGGAAAGTGCTGCTCGATCTGGTCGAGCATGGCCTGCGCGGCCGCCCGCTTCTGCTCGGCGTAGGCCGGCGCGCCATATTCGGGCGAATCGGGGGAGGGCCAGGCTTGTAGGTTGGGAGCGATGACGGTGATCACTAGCTTGCCGGGCAGAGGGTCTGGTCGACCAGGGAGTTGATGTACAGGGTCAGGTCGGTGCTGTCGATGACGGTGCGGTCCTCGATGAACACCTCCCAGGGGAGCACGTCCTCGGGCAGGGCGGCGCGGTCGACCAGCAGGTAGAGGGTCATGCTCGGGAAGGTGGGCACCAGGCCGCGCGCCCAGGCCAGCCGCTCCGGGCGGATGTGCTCGGGGCGCACAAGTTTGCCGTAGAGGTTCCAGACCGTGGCGTTGGCCACCACCCGTTCGGCGCGGATCTCACTGCCGTCCGCCAGGCGGACGCCGTAGGCTCGGCCACGGCGGATCAGGATCTCGTCCACCAGGGCGTGATAGAGGGCCTGGCCGCCCAGGCGTTCAAAGGCGCGCTCGATCGTGTTGGGCAGCATCTGCGCGCCGCCCGCCGGGTAATAGACCCCGCCGATGTGATTGTCCAGGAACATAGTCGCGGCCAACACCGCGGGGGCCTCGTCGGCCGTGCAGTAGCAGTAGGCCGAGCAGAGCTTGTCAAAGAAGGTGATGATCGGTTCGCCCTGGAAGTAGCGATCGAGGAGCGCGCGCACGCTGGTGGACAGGAGCTTTTGCATGCGCAGGACCTGCACGGGCCCGCTCAGCAGGCTGCGCAGCGCCTGCCGCGGCGAGAACTCGGAGGGTGGGACGATCACCTCGTTCTTGAGGACGATGTGCTCGTACATGCCGTACAGGTCACGGTAGAAGGCGCGCAGGCCCTCCTGCTCCTCGGGGAAGAGGCGGCCAAGCTCCTCGAGGAAGCGTTCGACGTCAGGCCAGAAGGTGATCGGCTGCCCCTCGAAGGTCATGCGCGCCAGAGTGGCGTGGGCCACGACGTCGATCGGCTCTTCCAGCTCGTTCAGCAGAAAGTGGAACGGCCGGAAGCCGCGCTGCCCAAAGCCGTAGAGCATGGCGGTGCCCACGTCGTAGGTCACGTCCTTACGCCGGAACGAGGTACAGGAGCCGCCTGGCTTGGCCTGCTGGTCGATCATCAGCACGGCAAGGCCGCGCTTGGCCAGCAGGCTGGCGGCCGCCATGCCGCCCAGCCCCGCCCCCACCACGATGACGTCGTAGCGATCGGAGAGGACCGTGTCGTCGGTGAGTTTCATCTCTTCACCCGCCGATGGTGAGGCGGTGCAGCACCGCCGTCGGTGAGCCACCTGGAGACAGTACGCCGTCACGAGCGCGCCACGGGCGCGCCGAGGGCACGGGGAAGGGGAGGGGAACCTTCTGACACGCGGGCGCGCGGGGGCGCTCGGCGGCCGCGGCGAGGCCGCCGGGGCTGATCACCGCATCATGCCGACTGCCGGGCTCCTTGTGGATGCCCGGGCCGCACGGGGTGTTCGTCATCGGGACGCCTCCTGGGTGCACGGGGCAGCCCTGGCAACACCGACAACTAGCGCCTAGCCGACGCGCTCCAGTTGCGCGAAGCTCTGCAGCATCCGCTTGATGCCGCGGCCCTCAAAGGCCACGTTGACCTCATCGTCGTTATCGACGACCTGGCAAGAGATGACCACGCCCTGCCCGAACACTCGGTGCAGCACCGTCTCTCCGGCCCGGAAGGCGGGCTCGCGAAGGCGCGCCGCGGAAGGCAAATCCCTGCTGGCGGCCCGCTCGGTCTCCTCGACGGCGCGCCCCACGTTCCGCTGCGGCTGGGGGGCCGGCGTGGAGGCCTCCACGCCGCGGCGCCGAGCGATGGCCCGCTGGACGCGGGCGCGGCGCTGGTCTACCAGGGTACGCCCGCTGGCTGCGGGCCGGCCCGCTGACGGGCCAAAGGGAGCGCGTGCGTCAGCCGAGGCCTCGGAGCGGGCGCCTCGCTGTACTTTACTGCCCTCCACGAGCGAAGAGGGGATGTCAAACAGGTAGCGGGAGGGCTCCCGCACGGCGGAGGAGCCGTACACGGTGCGGTGCACGGTGCGTACCAGGTGCAGGTTCCTCTTGGCCCGGGTGAGGCCAACGTAACAGAGGCGCCGCTCCTCTTCCATGGCGTCCGGTTCCCCGCTGGAGCGGCTGTGCGGGCAGATGCCCTCCTCCATGCCGACGATAAACACCGAGTCGAACTCCAGCCCCTTGGCAGTGTGCAGGGTGAGCAGGGTCACCACGTCGTTGTTCTCAGGGAGCTCGTCGACGTCGGCAAAGAGGGCCACTTCCTCGAGGAAAGTGGGCAGGGCCGTTTCGGGCGCCAGCGCATCGTAGCGCGCCGCGGCCGCCACAAGCTCGCGGACGTTCTCGACGCGCTCCTCGCCTTCCTCGGTATGGTCTTGCAGGTAGTCGGCATATCCCGAGCGCTCGACGATCATGGTCAGCAGCTCGGAGAGGCGCAGCTCGGCACGCTTCTCGGCCAGTGCGGAGAAGAGATCGGCCACCTCGAGGAGAGCGTTGCGGGCCCGTCCGCGGAAGGGCAGCTCTGCCTCGCGCTCAGCGGACTGGGCCACCTCACTCATGTGCAGCAGGGCCCTGCCCATAGAGAGCCCCTGGGCCTGGGCCCAACGGCTCAACTGCTCGAGGGTCATGTCTCCGATGCCGCGCGTGGGGACGTTGATGATACGGCGGAGGCTCTCGTCATCGTCAGGGTTGTACACCACGCGCAGATAAGCCAGGATGTCCTTGACCTCCCGCCGCTGGAAGAAGCGCACGGCGCCCACCAAGCGGTAAGGGATACGGGCGCGCAGGAAGGCGTCCTCCAGCGAGCGTGACTGGGCGTTGGTGCGGAACATCACCGCGCAGTCGGCATACCGGCAGTGTCCACGGGTCACCAGCCGGTCGATGTTGGCGGCCACATAGTCGGCCTCTTCCCGCTCGTCGTAGGCCTCGTAGAAACTGATGGGCGCCCCGGTGGCGTTCTCGGTCCACAGCTTCTTCTCGGTGCGCTGGGTGTTGCGCGAGATGACGGCGTGGGCGGCCTCCAGGATGTTCTGCGTCGAGCGGTAGTTCTGCTCCAGCAGGAAGACCTGTGCCTGCGGATAGTCCTCGCGGAAGCGCAAGACGTTGCGAAAGTCAGCGCCGCGCCAGGAGTAGATGCTCTGGTCCTCGTCGCCGACGACAAAGATGTTGCGGCGCGCGGCGGCCAGATGCCCCACCAAGTCGTACTGGGCCCTGTTGGTATCCTGGAACTCGTCGACGAGGATGTGCGAGTAGCGCTGCTGATAGCGTTCGCGCACCTCGTCGTGCAGGCGAAAGAGCATCTCCGCCTTGACGAGCAGGTCATCAAAGTCGAGGGCGTTGCTGTCGGCCAGGATTTCGTCGTAACGGGCGAAGGCGCGCGCTACCACCTCATGCCAATACGTGGGGGGCCTGTACGTCTCGGCCGTCTGGAGGTCGTTCTTGGCCCGCGAGATGGCCGCATGTACGCCGGAGGGCTGGTACTGCTTGCTGTCGACGTTCAGCTCCTTGAGGACCCGGGTGATCACGCGGCGCTGATCGTCGGCGTCGTAGATGACAAAGTTGTTCTGCACGCCGACATGGTGCCCCTCGCGCCGCAGGATGCGCGCGCAGATGGCGTGGAACGTCCCGATCATCAGCTGGCGGACGTCGTCGCCGATCAGCCCTTCCAGGCGGGCGGTCATCTCACGCGCTGCCTTGTTGGTAAAGGTCACCGCCAGGATGTTGTAGGGGCGCAGGCCCGTCTGATGGATTAGGTAAGCGATGCGATGGGTCAGGACGCGCGTTTTGCCAGAGCCGGGGCCGGCCAACACCAGGACGGGCCCCTCGGTGGCGCGCACAGCGTCCCGCTGGACTGGGTTCAGGCCATCAAGGATGCTCAGCATGGTTGGGACGAGGACTCCCTTCTTCTAGGTCGGCAAGTCATTCTAGCATCGTTGCGCAGCCCGGGCAAAGGATAGGCCGATCCCCTTGCCCTTATGTCACCCGCATGCTAGAATCGCCACAGGGCGAGACCGGAGGCGGGGGGCGATCCCAGAGGTACGCCATGGCATGGAACGTCCGCGAGCTGTACGTCGGCGCCGCCCAGGTGGCCATCAGCGACTCGCTGGCCAACAATCTCAGCACGATCGTGGCCGCCATGGCCCGTGCTGCCGCTCAGGGCTTGGAGCTGATCGTGTTTCCCGAGGCGGCCGTCACGGGCTATAGTCCCAGTATCGGGCGCGGCCGCCGTCCCGACGAGTGGCCGGCCATCCAGCAGAACCTGAGCCGCGTGGCCGACAAGAGCGCGGAGTTGGGCCTGTGGGTGGCCGTGGGTGCGGAGGTCTGGACGGGTACGGCGTGGGCCAATCGCATGCTCGTTTACTCGGATCTCGGCGAGCTGACGGCCACGTACGACAAGGTGCGCCTGACGCGGCCCGACCGCAACTACTATGTGCCCGGCGCGCAGGCCACGGTGTTCGATCTGCGCGGCGTGAGCGTCGGGCTGCAGATCTGCTACGATGCCCGCTTCCCCGAAGGGTACCGCGAACTGGTGGAACAGGGCGCTGAAGTGATCCTCCAGGGTTTCTACGGCGCCGGCGGAGACACCTGGAAGGTCCCCGTGCTCAGTGCGCACCTGCGCAGCCGCGCCGCCGAGAACGGCTGCTTTGTGGTGGCCAGCAACGTGGCCGGGCCGTTGCAGATCGTCCCGTCGCAGATCATCGATCCACTGGGGCTGGTACTGGCCCAGGCCAACCAGGATCGGGAAGAGATCATCTCGGCCCAGCTGGACCTGTCACAGGTCTACGCCAGCGAGATACGCCAGGAGTACCTGCGGCGGCGGAACGGGCACGCCTGAAGCCTGGCCGCCAGCCAAGTTTCCGACAGAGGCGGGCCCTGCCAGCGTGCAGGCGGAGAGGACGCCGTGCGTCAGTCAGAGGTACAGTTACGCTTTCTCAAGAGCTTCACCGAGCTGTTCCCGCGGCTCGTCTTCCGCGGTCTGCGGCGTTTTGCCAGCGGTTCTGAAGGGCCCTACGCCTTCGTGTTGCGCGTCGCGGCGGGCCGCGCGGGCGTGGATGTCGATCTGCACTGCATCGCGTTGACCGAGGGCCACCCCGAGGAGGTCAAGCGCTTCCTGGCGCGGATCAAGGAGGGCCAGCCGCCGGCCCCCGCGGAGGACGGCGCGCCCTGTCTGCCCGTGCTGATCGCCCCCTATTTCTCTGACGAGACGCGAGCCACCTGCGCGGGAGAGCAGGTGGGCTGCCTGGATCTGGCCGGCAACGCCCATCTCGATGTGGACGGCGTCTATCTGGAGATCGGCGGAAGGCCCAACCCCAACGTGCGCGAGCGCCGCTTGCGGACGCCGTTCGAGGGACGTGCCGAGCGGGTGGTGCGCACTCTGCTGCTATATCCCGACAAGCAATGGTCCATGCGTGAGCTGGCCAAGGCCGCCGACGTCAGCCTGGGGATGGCCAGCATGGTTACCACCGACCTGCGCAACGCGGGCATGGTGAGCAAGGGGCGCGAGGGGGTGACCCTGCTCAGCCCTGCGGACTTGTTGAGCGCCTGGGCCGAAAAGTACGATCTGCGCAGGAGCTCGTTCCGCACCTTCCGCTCGCGGCAGAGCCAGACCGATATTGAGAGGGTGCTCTCTCACGAGCGCTCCAAGGTGGCGGGCCGCTACGCCCTGACCCTCTGGTCGGGCGCCAGGCACCTCCTCGCCGAAGAGGCGCCGGCGCGCCTCATGGCGCTGTACTGGGTGGGCCAGACGTCGGAGCTGGAGCAGTTGGTGGGCCTGGGGCACGTCGGCACGGTGAACGTGTTCGTGTTCCAGCCCTACGATGAGAGCATTCTATGGCGCAGGGAGGAGCGCAACGGGGTTTCGATCGTGAGCCCCCTGCAGCTCTACCTGGACCTCGGCTCGGGGGACGAGAGCGAGGTGGCCCTGGCCGAGCGGGTGCGCGAGCGGCTGCTCACCTGGTGAGCGGGCGCCGAACGGCGGCGCGCGCAGACCTCGAGGACGAGCATCTCCAGGGCTAGGGGCCCGTCCGTGCGGCCCGTCTTGATGGCCTGGTCGACGTCGAGGACGCGGCCGAGCATCGCCTCGAGCTCTTCCATCGTGAAGCGCCGCGACTGCTGCAGCAGTTTGTGCACCGGGTACTTGCTGGGCAGACGGAGGGTTTTGCGGATCTCCTCTGGGTTCTGGCCCTGCTCGGCAAGGTCCTTGGCTCCCAGGATCAGCCGCACCTGGCGCGCGAACATGGTGAGCAGGTAGAGCTCGTGTTTGCGCTGCTGGAAGGCCTCCTGCAAGAGGCGCATGGCCGTCCTTCCCTGGCGGTGCCCCAGCGCATCGACGAGATTCCAGATCTCATTCTCTACGTCTGGCGTGACCAGGGCGCGGACGTCGTCTGCGGTGATAGCGCGCTGGTAGCCGGCCAGGGCGGCCAACTTTTCCAGTTCGGCGTCCAGGCGGCGCAGATCGTTCCCCGTGTAGGTGGGCAGGAGTGCCGCCGCAGCCCCCTCCAGTTCTGCCCCCTTTTCTGTGGCGCGCTGGCGCAGCCAGGCCTGCAGGTCCGACCCCCCCAGCCGCCGGAAGACGCGGACGTAGCCGCTCTGCTGCTGGGCGGCCAGCCGGAGGATCGGGTGGCGCGCGCCCAGGATCTTGGCCTCCACAAAGACGAGGCGGGTCGTATCTGGCATGGTGGGCAGGTAGGCAGCCAGGCGCTCGGCCTCGTCTCCGACGGGCGGCGACGTGGCGTCGTCCTCGTCCCCGTTTCCGCGGCGCTTCTCCAGGCGCTGCAGTAGGCCCTCGACGATGATCAGACGCCGCTGGGTGAGGAAGGGGAGCGTGCTGCACAGGTCCATCAGCTCGCGCAGGTCGACCCGGCGGCCGTCCAGCGTGGTGATGTTCAGATCCCCCATTCCGTCGCTGAGGATCTCGGCTTTCAGCCGGGCCACCTCCTCGGAACGGAGGAACTCCTCATCCCCGTGCAGGATATAGAACATGTCAGCTCCGCTCTCCCTCCTGCGCGACAATAACCCGGTGGCGCACGATCCTTCCGGCGCCCTCTCTCCGCACGGCCAAGATGCGCGCCCCCCGCAGATCGGCCAAGGTGGTGACGTGTTCCTGCATCGCCCGCCCCAGGGGGCGAGCCAGCAAGAGCCCGGCCAGGGCAGCCGCGCCGAGCGCCATGCGGCGTAGCGCCTGCGAGTGCAGGACCAGGGTGGCCGTCTCCCCAAGGACTATTGCGGCCAGCACGCCGCTGGCCAGGTTCGTGCCGCAGCGGGGATGCAGGGCCAGCCAGTGCTCATCCGCCTGCAGGCGGCGGAGCGCCTCCGCCGCGGCGCCGGCCAGGGTGGCGCTGTCTACGTCGCCATAGATGACAAAGCCATTCCACACGGTGCGGCCCATCAGCCGCCTGCGCTGCAGGCGTGCGGTGAGCACGTGCATGGTGGCGTGTTCCAGAGCATGGTATTGGCGGATGCGCCGGATAATACCTGTTTGGCGTGGTGCCACGGGGTCTGCCTTCGTTACTCGGGGCGGCCAGGCGGGGCCGCCGGGGCCACAGGGTGACCAAAGGACAGGGGGCCGCCGGGGGCCCCCTGTCGTCGTACGCGCGGTGACCGTACCCTAGCGGGTGCCGTAAAGCGGCCCGTAAGCCTGGCAGGCGCGATAGTCGGCCCCCTGAGGATCCATAGCACCAAAGGCACCCCAGGCACTGGGCCGGAAGAGCCGCTCCACGGAGACGTTGTGCATGCTCACCGGGATGCGCAGCATCGAGGCCAGGGTGATCAGCTCAGCCCCGATGTGACCGTAGCTAAAGGCCCCATGGTTGGCGCCCCAGTTGTACATGACCGAGTACACGCTGTCAAAGGGTGCCGCGCCGGTCAGGGTTGGGGCGAACCAGGTGGTCGGCCAGGTCGGGTCGGTGCGCTGGTTGAGCGTGCGGTGCACGTCGGCCGGCAGCTCCACGGTATACCCTTCCGCGATCTGCAACACCGGCCCCAGCCCCTTGACCAGGTTAAGCCGTGACATCGTCACGGGCATGCCGCCGCGCGTCGCAAAGGTCGAAGAGAACCCGCCGCCACGGAAGTAGCCGAGGCTGCCCGGGCTCCACACCGTGGCGTCGAGGCAGCGGGCGGCCTCCTCACCGCTGACCTCCCACCAGGGCTTGATGACCGGCTGCCCGGCCTCGGTCTGCTCGCCCGTGCCGTCCAGCGCGGCCGAGCCCGAGTTGATCAGGTGGATGAAACCATGGGCCGCGCGGCCCGTCAGCTCCCGCCCGGTGACGCGTTTGACCGCCTCGGGGCTCCAGAAGGTGCGCACGTCGGCAAAGACCTGGGCCCGGTCGGTCAGCAGGTGCCCAAAGAGCATCGCCACGCCGTTCAGTGAGTCGTTCTCGGTGGCAACGATGTAGGGCTGGCGGATGCCGTTCCAGTCAAACGACGAGTTCAGGAACGCCTCCATAAAGTCGCCGTTGGGAAAGTGGTCCGTCCACTGGCGCTGCCCCTGGAAGCCGCCGGCCAGGGCGTTGTGCCCAAGGGCTTCCTCACCGTAGCCCATCTCGTCCAGGCGGGGGTTGCCCACCATGAGGTCGCGGGCGATGAGGGCCATTTTGACGACGGTCTCCCAGTCCTGGTCCAGCCGCTGGCGCGAGAACCTGAGCTCAGGCGGGTTGGGATCCTTGCCTTCCGGGCAGTTGGCCT
>JAAZBY010000128.1 GCA_012513595.1 Chloroflexota bacterium | reverse complement strand
GGCCGGCTTCGGCCGGCTTTTGCCGGGCGGCATCATGACCCCCGGGGGTCTTGGCCCGCAGACGGGCTCGGGACCCCGGGGGTCTGAGGGCGGCGAGCCCGACTGCTGCGATCCGGGGGGCTCGCGCCCGTCCGGCCGCGGCAGGCCTAGCGCCTTGTCGTCCCGAGCGCAGCAGCCGGGCCTCCGGCCGGGACCTCGTCTTCGATATGCTTCTCAGAGCAAGCTAGGCAAAGACGAGATTCCGGCCGGCGGACCGGCGGCTGCGCTCGGAATGACAACGCCAGGCGCGCCGCCCCGCCAGGCGCGCCGTCCTGCCGCGCCTGTCGCCCCCGCGCTTGACAGGGCCCCGCGTTCCGCCCACCATGCCCCCGCCGCATGCAGCCCTTCCCCACAGGAGCCGCCCACCATGCCTGACCGCGCTTTGCCCGCCATTTGCGCCCGCGAGGGGCTCGACGCCGCCAGCGCGCGCCCCCTGGCCGGGGGCCAGTCCAACCGCGTCTACCTCCTCGAGGGGCGCCACGTCCTGCGCATGGGCCGCGGGGCGGAGGCCCGTCGCCGGCTGGAGGCCGAGGCCGCCCTCCTGGCCCGCCTGCCCAGCGAGGTGCCGGCCCCGCGCGTCACGGCCGCCGGGCGCCTGGATGACTGGACCTACCAGCTGCAGCCCCGCCTGGACGGCCAGCCCCTCCATCACCTGTGGCCGTCGCTGTCGCCGCGCGTCAAGGACGGCCTGATGGCCCAGCTGGTGGCGGCGCTGCGGGCGCTCCACGCCGTGAGCGTGGTGGGCTTTGGCCCCCCGGACGACCCCGCCCGGCGCGACGCCTCCTGGCGAGAGCGCTGCACCCGCGAGTACGCCGCCCTGCTCGCCCAGGTGCCGGAGGTCGGCTACGCCCTGCCGCCGGCCATGACCGGGGCGCTGGAGCGCTTTCTTTCGGCGCACGCCGAGGCGCTGGAGCCCGCTGCCCCCTGCCTGGTGCACGGCGACCTGTGGCCGGGGAACCTCTTGGTCGACGGGGAGCGGCTGGCCGCCATCCTCGACTGGGAGCTGGCCAGCCAGGCCCCGCGCGACTATGAGCTGCTCCTGATCGAGCACTTTTGCCTCTACCCGAACGACTTTGCCGAGGAGGACCGCGAGGTCTTTTGTGCGGCGGATTTCGCCGACTATGCCGCGCTGTTTGCCGCGCACTATCCGGAGATGCTGGCCACACCGCGGCTCCGCGAGCGGCTGGACTTTTACCAGGCGGCCTACATCCTCGACGTGCACGTGGACTGGGCGCGGGAGTACGGCGTGGGCGGCGGGGGGCCCCTGTCGCTCCTGGCCAAGGGGGCCAACTTTCTTTCGGCGCACGGCGCGCGGATGTTCCAGCCCGACCTCCCCGGCCGCAGCGCCGCCGACTGGTACCGCGCCTACGCCCAGCCGTGAGGGGAAGAAGGAGAAGAGGAAGAAGACAGGATTTACAGGATTGACAGGATTGGAAGAGGGAGGAGGGCGTCGGGCTCGGGGCAGCGCGCTTTCCCCATCCGGATAATCCTGTAAATCCTGTGAATCCTGTCTCTCTTCTTCTGCGGCGCCGGCCGAGCCGGGCCTGCGCAGGAGAAGAGGGGGAGAAGAGGAAGAAGACAGGATTTACAGGATTGACAGGATTGGAAGAGGGAAGAGGGGCTCCTGCCGCCGGAGCTGCCTTTCCGCTCCGGATAATCCTGTAAATCCTGTGAATCCTGTCTCTCTTATCTCTGCGGCGCCGGCCGAGCCGGGCCTGCGCAGGAGAAGAGGGGGAGAAGAGGAAGAAGACAGGATTTACAGGACGGACAGGATTGGAAGAGGGAGGAGGGCGTCGGGCTCGGGGCAGCGCGCCTTTCCCATCCGGATGATCCTGTAAATCCTGTGAATCCTGTCCCTCTTTTCTGCGGCGCCGGCCAAGCCGGGCCTGCGCAGGAGAAGAGGGGGAGAAGAGGAAGAAGACAGGATTTACAGGATTGACAGGATTGGGAGAGGGAAGAGGGGCTCCTGCCGCCGGAGCTGCCTTTCCGCTCCGGATAATCCTGTAAATCCTGTGAATCCTGTCCTTCTTCTCTTCTCACACCCTTGGGAGCGGTACGGCGCTTGGCGCGGCGGACGGCGCTTGGCGCGGGGTACGGCGCTTGGCGCGGCGGACGGCGCTTGGCGCGGCGGACGGCGCTTGGCGCGGCGGACGGCGCTTGGCGCGGGGGCCGGCCTGCGGTACACTGCAGGACGGTTCGCCATGGTCTCGATCCGTCCCTCTCCAGTGAAAGGAAGGCGCCCGGTGCGAGTACGCAGCAACCTTTTCCGTATGATCGCGTGGGCCGCCGTGGCCGCGGCCTTTGCCGTGCTCGAGGCCCGCGGCTACCCCATCTACCAGATCACCGGGGGCCTGTCGGTCACCACGGTGCTGGCTTTGGTGGCGGGCATCGTGGCCGGCTATCACCTCTCGGTGATCACCGTGGGCGTGTCCGTCCGGATGCGGGAGGGCGCCCCGGGTGAGGTGACCATGCTGGCCGGCCTCCTGCGGGTGGTCGCCGGCCTGGGAGTGTTGGCCGTGCTGCTGGCGGCCTTTGGCGCGCTGAGCCGGGTGGGCGCGGCGCTGGGGGCCTTTTCCGGGTTGCTATTGGGCTGGTCGCTGCAGTCGCCCGTCTCGGGCATGGCCGCCTGGGTCATGATCTCGCTGAAGCGGGCCTTCCGCGTCGGCGACCGCATCCAGCTGCCCTCCCTGGGGCTGGTGGGGGACGTCACCAACGTCAACTTTATGTACACGGTCCTCAACCAGGTGGGCGGCGCCGTCGGCAGCGAGGAGGCCGTGGGCCGGGCCATCCTGATCCCCAACGCCATGCTCTTCTCCAACGTGGTGATCAACTATACCGCGCGCCAGCACGCCGCCTACATCCTGGACGAGGTGGTGGTACGCATCACCTACGATACCGACTGGGACGCGGCCGAGCAGATCCTGCTGGGGGCGGCGCACGAGGTGACGGGGGACATCATCGCGGCCACCGGGCAGCAGCCCTACGTGCGCGCCGACACCTACGACTATGGCATCTACATGCGGCTGCGCTTTATGACGCGGGCCACCGACCGGCCGCGCATCTCGTACGAGATCATCAAGCGGGTCTTCCAGCGCTTCCAGCGGACGGCCGAGGTGGACTTTGCCATCCCCTACATCTACTCGTTCCGCAAGGGGGTGCAGGCCTCGGCCAAGTTTGACTCGGCCGAATCCCACGGGCCCACGGTGGAGGTGCCCCTGTCGCAGGTGGTGTTGACCGAGGCCGACCGGGAGGCGACGCGCCACGCCGTGGCCGAGATCGACGATCTGGCGGAAAAGATCCGCGCGGAGGGGCTGATCCAGCCGGTGATCGTGGAGGAGACCGAGGCGGGGAGCTTTTTGGTGGTGGCCGGGCCGCTGCGGGTGGAGGCCTGCAAGCGGCTGGGTTGGCGGACGATCCCGGCGGTGGTACGCCCGCGGGACGGGCACGGTCCCCGTCCGCCCCAGGCGGACATGGGCTGAGCGGGGGGGGCAGCGCTCTGCCGGGGGACCGGCCGGCAGGCCGGCGGGCCCAGGGAGATGCGGGATTCCGCCCCGAAAACGCTTGACATAGTCCCAGAAGTGTGCTATCTTGAGCATGCAGAACCCTGAGAGGTTGATGACGTCCCCCTAGGTTCTGACCCGCAAGTCGGGAAGGTGGTCAGCGGCGAACCAGAGGTACTGGTGACCGAAGGGTAACCGCGGGCGAGCGGAAAGGTTCGGGGAAAGATCGAGCCGGGAAGGCGCCGAGTAACTTGGCGAAAGCCAGGTGAAAGAGACCAGATGAACGACTAGTTGGAGATAATCTCCTGTAGGAAGTAGTGAATAGACGCGCTACGACCCACCAGGAAGTATCCAACCAAGGGCAGAAGCCACCGAGGACGCTCAAAGGTCACTTGGGGTTCTGCATTTTGCGTTCCCCCGCGGTGGAGTCGTCCTGTGCGGCGGGCCGATATGGAGTGCGGCGCCCCAGCGCCGCTCCGGCGCGGCAGACCGCGAAGCGGCGCGGCAGACCGCGAAGCCGCGCGGCAGACCGCGAAGGCCCAGAGCCTCGCCGCCGTCCGGACGCCAGGGGCTGGCTACGAGAAACGCCCCCCATAAGGGGGCTCAAGACGCGTATATGCTCCGTGAGCCGGCTTTGGCCGGCTTTAGCCGGCTCTAGCCGGCGTTACTGGTAAGGCGGGGGCTTTGGCCCCGCCGAGCGGCTCTTCTTCCGCCTCACACCGACAAGGGAACACCGGCATGCTCGACGAACCCCCGTCCGGCGCCCACCAGCTGCACACGCCCGCCCACCGGTTCCTGCCCGGAGCCACCTACATCGTGACCGCAGCCACATACGGCCGCCGGATGCTCTTTGACACCCCAGCCAACCGCGATGCCCTGCTAGACGTGCTCTTTGCCGAGGTTGACCGGCGGTCCTGGAGGCTCGAGGCCTGGGCTGTGATGGCCAACCACTACCACTGGGTGGGCGTTGCCCCCACCGAGGGCTGCGCGCTGCCGCAGCTTGTCTCTGCTGTGCACGCGCGCAGTGCCACTTGGCTCAACCGGACCGCCGGGGTCCCCGGGCGCCAGGTCTGGTATCAGTACTGGGACACTTGCCTGACCTATGAGCGCTCCTACCTGGCCCGCCTGAACTACGTCCACACGAACCCGCAGAGGCATGGCCTGGTCGAGCGGGCCGAGGAGTATCGGTGGTGCTCGATGGCCTGGTTCGTCGAAGGGGCCGACGAGGCTCTGCGGCGGGCGGTCCTGTCGCTTCCCGTCGACCGTGTGAGGGTGCCGGAGTTCTGACACGGGGTGCCGGGTAGCCGGTGGGTGACAAGAGCGGCGCCCCAGCGCCGCTCTTCTCTGAAAACGGCCCGCGGAGCAGCTCGGCGGGGCTCCCCCCCGTTCGGGGGGCAGGCAAGACCCCGCCCTACAAGGAACGCCGGCTAAAGCCGGCTCACGGAGCATATACGCGTCTTAAGCCCCCTTTAGGGGG
>JAAZBY010000127.1 GCA_012513595.1 Chloroflexota bacterium | reverse complement strand
TGGACGGCGTCGAGCCCCTCCAGGGCGCGGAGCAGTTCGGGCGCCGGCGCTCCGCGCAGGTCGATCTCCACCTCGACGGTCTGCCACAGGGCGCGGGCCAGCGCGCGCGGGCTGCCCACCGCCTTGAGCACGCCCCGATCGATGACGCCGATGCGGGTGCAAAGGCGCTGCGCCTCCGCCAGGTTGTGGGTGCACAGAAAGATGGTGCGTCCGCCCTGGCTGGCCAGGCGGCGGATCAGATCGTTGACCATGCGGGCCGCCTCGGGGTCCAGGCCGGCGGTCGGCTCGTCGAAAAAGAGGAGCGGGGGTTCATGCAGCAGCGTGCGGGCCAGGGCCAGCCGCTGGTGCATCCCCTTGGAATAGGTACCCACCCGGTCGTCGGCCCGCTCGAGGAGGCCGAACTCGTCCAAAAGGCGGTCGGCCCGCCCGGGCAGGTCCTTCTGCGGGACGCCGTACAGATCGCCGTAGAAGCGCAGGTTGTCGCGCGCAGAGAGGGTCTCGTAGAGGCTGGGGGTCTCGGTGAGCACGCCGGTATGGCGGCGCACCTCGTCCGCCTGGGTCGCCACGTCCAGGCCCAGCACGGTGGCACGCCCGGCGCTGGCGCCGAGCAGGCCGTTCAGCAGGCGCACGGTTGTGGTCTTGCCGGCGCCGTTGGGGCCGAGGAAGCCGAACACCTCCCCTTCCGCGACGACCAGGTCCAGCCCATCCACCGCGAGCAGATCGTGAAAGCGGCGCGTGAGCCCCTCACAGACGATGGCGTCCGTCATGATCGAGCCCTCCGGGCGCGCGAGCGCAGGTGGACCTCCGCCCCGCCCGCCCCAGGTACGAAGAGACGCAGCCAGAGCCATGCCAGGCTGCGTCTGACACTATACACGGCGGAACGATCGGCCGCAATCAGCCCTCCGCCCCCCTCGCGAAGCCGAGCAGGCCCCTAGGCTCGGCGGGCACCCCCTCCCCTCCGGCGCGCGCCAACTGGCGGGCCAGGCGCGCCAGGCCCTCCGCAAGGGCCTCCTCGCTGGCGCAGAGAGAGACGCGCACGTACCGGTCGCACAGGGCACCGAACCCACAGCCGGGCGCCACAGCGACGTGCTCGGCATCCAGCAGCCCCTGGCTGAAGGCCAAGGAGCCCCCCGGGTGTGCCGAGACGTCGACCAGAAGGTAAAAGGCCCCGTGCGGGTAGGACACCTCCAGGCCATGCTCCCCGGCCAGGCGCACGGCCAGGTCGCGCCGGCGGCGGTAGTGGGCGAGCATCTCAGCCACGCAGCCCTGGGGGCCGTCGAGCGCCGCGATGGCCGCGTGCTGCGCCACCGTGTTCACGCAAGAGACGACCGGCTCCTGGATCTTGACCATGGCCGCCACGACCTCGGCGCTGGCCACGGCATAGCCCACGCGCCAGCCGGTCATCGAGTAGGTCTTGGAGGTGCTGAACACCGACACCACACGCCCGTCCACGTCCCACCTGGCGGGGCTGACGTGCTGGCCCTCGTAGATCAGCCGGTCATAGGTCTCGTCGGAAAGCAGGTACAGGTCGTGCCGCTGGCAGAACTCCAGGCAGCGGCGCAGCACCTCGGCGCTGTAGACGGCACCCGTGGGGTTGGCGGGGCTGTTCACCAGCATAGCCTTGGTGCGCGGCGTGACCAGGCGCTCCAGGGCTGCGAAATCGGGGATGAACGACTCCGCGGCGATGGTCGAGTAGCTACGCACCACGCCGTGCAGCAGCTGGACGGCCATGGCAAAGTTGCCGTAGCCCGGGTCGGGCAGCAGCACCTCGTCGCCCGGGTCCAGCAGCACGGACATGCTCGCATAGACGGCCTGCATGGCGCCGACGGTTACCATGACCCCATCGGGCGCCACGGAGAGGTCGTTCTCACGCGATAGCTTGCCGCAGATCGCCTCGCGGAGCGCCAGCAGGCCGGCGTTGGCCGTGTAGCCGGTGTACTCGTGCCGGGCGGCCCGCACGGCGGCCTCGATGATATGGGCCGGGGTGGGGAAATCGGGCTGGCCGATCTCCAGGTGGATGGCGTCGGGATAGCGGGCAGCGCTGTCGAGCATGAGGCGGATCGGCGACTTGGTGATGCCACTCACGGCCCTGGACAGCGCTTTCATGGTGCCCCCTCGTGCGGTTGCGGTCGGCGAAAGCGAACAGCGCACCGAGCGGGAGGTCCGAGCCTCCTTGCACGGTGCGCTGCATACGTCGTCCTGGACGGGCCTCCCTCAGGGGCCCGTGTGCACGGCAGGATATAAACGTCGTGATCGGCTGTCAAGAAGCGGCGGCCAGCCCCGCGGACCCCGTGCGGCCCTGGCGCGGCCGCACGGCCTAGCCGGCCCGCACGCGCACGTAGCGCAGGACGTGCGGCTCTCTGCCATGCCCGAGCAGGTCCAGCGTCGCCGAGGGGACGACGCCGGCCCGCGGCGTGGCGGTCATGAATGGCCCGGCCAGGGGCTCCTCGAGCGCTAGCTCCACCGCGGAGGAGGGGCGCCCGCCGGGCAGGATCTCCACCAGGTGGTTGGCCACCTCCTGCGGGTTGCCCTCGGCCGGGGCAAAGCACGCCGTGGAGTAGACGGCGAAGAGCCGCCCGCCCGGGGCGACGTGGAAGCGCCCCCAGGTTGGGACGCGTTCGCCGAGGCCCTCACCCCCCTGGAAGAGCGTTCGCCTCTCGCACACCGCGCCGCCGCGCACGATGGCGTACTCGAGCGCCACGGTCAGCGGGACATCGGGGAAAAAGCGCGGCCGGATGCGCGGGTCACAGCTCTGCTCCAGCCAGAGGATGTGGGCGCCTCCGGCCTCGTCCAGCCAGAGGTCCAGGTTGCGCAGCGTGCCGGAGGTGCTCTCGCGGCTGGCCACCTCGACCCAGGCGCCAAAGGGCTCCGCCGTCACGTCGGGGGTGGCGGTGTAGAACAGCCGGCGAAAGTCATAATCCCAGGCGCGGCCGGTGACCTCGAAGCGGGCTTGCTTCCAGGCCGAGACGGGCTCGACGATGTCGCTAATGCCGAGGAAATGAACGGCGCGGTCTCGCAAGACGATTTCCGGGTAGCATATGCGGATCGGCTGGGGCGTCTCATAGTCGGCGCCCCAGGGGAAGGTCAGGGTGCCCTGCGCCGCCCAGCGCTCGTCCCCGTCGAGCAGGCTCCAGTGGTAGCAGTCGTGGCCGAGGATGTTCATGAGGAGCAGCTCGCCCCGCGCGGCGTCGGCCGCCAAGCCTCGGTAGGAGTGTTCGGTAAAGGCCGGGGCGCCCTGCCACTCGGGCAGCAGGCTGCGAAAGGGCGCGCCAGGGTCGTCGGCCGCGAAGGCCAGTACCTGCGGGCGCGCTGGCGTCGGCCGCGGGGTGTTCGGCGGCAGCAGGGTGGGGTTGTCCGAGAGGTACAGCCGCCCTCCGGGCAGGATTGCCAGGGGGCACGGCTCGCGGGTGCGCCCTTCACTGGCCTGCTGGAGCGCCCAGCCCTCCGTGCCGCGGCGATAGAGCATCCAGCGCACGTTGTTCAGCGTCTCCGGCCGGATGTCGGGCAGCGTCTCCAGCCCGCTCACGAACACATCCTGCCCGTGCCGGACGATGCAGGTGGCCCCATAGCACCACAAGGGCCCCGCGCCGTTGTCCGCCGGCTCGTAGGAATAGACACTCTCCTCGCACTCGACGATGGCCGCGTTTGGCGTGTTCATGCCTGTGCTCCCTCCCTTGTCGACTCCCTGGACAGATGATACCAGGCCCACCCCGCCGCGCAAGGGGTGCCGCCAGCCACGGCGTTCTCTCGCTTGCCCCCTGTACAGCGGCAAACAGTGGGTGTATACATGGGCTGTGATGGTTCGCCGACCGCGCTACGTGGGAGGCCACAGCCATGTCGCACTTCGCTCATCCGTCGGACGTCCTCCACCCCACGCCTCCCCCTCACACCCGGCCACTGTTCGCAGCACTCTTGGCCCTGCTAGCCGTCTTCCTCGCCTGGACGGCCACCCTGCGCGGGGGCGTCTCCGCCGCGCCGGCCGAGGGCATCTACCTGGCGAACTGGATCGAGAATCCCGGTGCGGTGCGGCATCTTGCCGCCGACGGCTCCTTGAGCGTGTTCTATGGCCGGCAGTCCGGCCCGCTGACCAACTTTGCCTTCAGCCCTGACCAGCAGCTGTACTACGTGAACCGCAATGGCAATCAGCTGTTCTGGCTGGGGCCCGACGGGGAGAAGGTTATCCACACCTCGGACTTGCCGATCCGGGACCTCGCCTTCAACGCCAACGGGCTGTTGCACTTTTCTTACGCCAGTGGCGGAAGCGCCGATGGCCAGATCTATTCGTATTCCGCCGCAGCCGGGCCGCAACTGGCCTACACGGTCCCCCTGAGCCAGGTGGGCGGCTACTGGGCGGGCGATTTCGCCTTCGGGCCGGACGGCCGGCTCTACGTCAGTAACGGGAACGTGAAAGGGGCCGCCATCTACCGGCACGAGGTGCGCACCACGTTCTCCCTCTACTATGCCCCGGGGGCCTATGACGTCGTAGGGTTCTTCCTCGACGGCGAGAGCACGCTTTACTACAGCGACAGGGTGGCGGGCATCTACCGGGTGCCGCTCGGCGCGGCGGGGGCACTGCTCTGGCCCTTCCCGGCGGGCAGTGAGATGTGGGACATCAACCTGATCGGCCGCACGGGGCCGATCCTCATCGCAACCCCGACTGCTACCTCGACCGGCACCCAGACGCCCACGGCCACGGCAACCGCCACGTCAACGCCTACGGCCACCGCGACGGCGACGCGCACCGCCACGCCCACCGCGACGGCGACGCCCACCGCCACCGCGACGCGCACCGCCACGCCGACGGCGATGCCCTCCGCCAACCTCAGCGCCACGCGGCTGGAGGTCACCCAGGGGACTCAGGACTTGAGCAACTCGGTGCGGCTGGTGGCCAACAAGCGCACCTACGTGCGCTTTCACGTGCGGTCCAACGGCGGCAGCTACTTTACGGCGGCCTGGCTGATCGCCACGCGCGGCGACCAGCAGACCCTGCTCTTCCCGGTGAACGGGAACTCGGGCTTTCTGTGGGTGCGCCAATCGCCGGACCGCGGGACGCTGGGGCATTCCTTCCTGTTCGAGCTGCCCTCCGGCTTTCGCGAGGGAACGGTCACGCTGAATGCCTACGTGAACCCGGCCTTCCCGCCCTACTGGGGACATGATCCCCTCGAGATCACCTACTCGGACAACAAGGCCACGGCCATCGTCATGTTCGAGACGGTGCCCACGCCCAGCCTGGTGATGTACCGCATCGGCTACACCTTCGGCGGCTCCGAGTACTGGCCCAGCTCCTCAGACCGCAGCCAGGCCGTTGACTATATCGGGCGGGCCTACCCGCTCGGCAATCTGCACGTCTGGAACCGGTCGTTGAACTTTGGCGCGGCCAGCCGCGTCTCGGACGGGTATGGCGGCTATACCCTCACCAGCCCCAGTTGCGGCCAGGTGAACACGCTCCTGTGGAACAAAAAGATCTGGGACATCGTGACGAGCTCCGGCATCCCGATCATGGCGCACTACTACGGCATGGTGAGCGACGCCAAGGGCTTCATGCGCGGTTGCGCAGCCGGCATTCCCGCCTTTAACGCCGCTGGCCCCACCGGCTCGAGCACCTGGGGATGGGATCTCGATGGCTCGTACGGGGATTGGTACGCCGCCCACGAACTGGGGCACACTTACGGGCGCGGCCATGCCAACTACTGCGGTGCCGGCGGGGGGCCCTCGTACCCCTATACGGCCGGCAACATCAGCCCAGCCAGCAGCGGCGACACCGCCATCTACGGCTTTGACGTCGGTACCCGGGCGATCTACGGCCCCGGATGGAAAGACCTGATGACCTACTGCGACTATGAGTGGCTCAGCGACTTTACCTACGAGGGGCTGCTGGACTTTTTCCAGGGCAGCGGCGGCGCGGGGGCGGGGCCGGCAGCCGCGGGCGACCCGCACGCCAACCCGATGGACCGCCTGGTCGTGACGGGCAGCATCGATCCCACCACGAACGCGGTGCGCCTCGCCCGGCTGTACGTGCTGCCGAGCGCCGGCAACGCCTCACCGAGCACGCCTGGGGAGTATGCCATCGTCCTGCGTGGCGCCAAGGATTCCCAGTTGGCCCGCTACGCGTTCACGCCGATCGCCATGTTCTACGGCCCGGACCCGGCGGGCAGCCCCACCACGGACCTGTTGGCCATCAAGGAGTTGGTGCCATACGTCAACGGCACCGTCAAAGTTGAGATCCTCGGCCCCGGCGACGCCCTGCTCGCTACGGTCGAGGCGGGGCTGCAGCCCCCCACGATAGCGGTCACCTCTCCGACGGAGGGGCAGGTGCTTTCCGGGGACCCGCTCGGGGTGGCCTGGACGGCCTCTGACCCGGATGGGGATCCCCTCACCTTCAACCTCCAGTACACGCACGACGGCGGCGCCAACTGGGAGCTCGTAGCCCAGGAGGTCGCGGCGCAGGAGGTCGCGGTCGAGGCGGTCAACCTGCCTGCCGGAGGGGTGGGCCAGTCGCGGTTCCGCGTGTGGGCCACGGACGGCATCCACAGCGCCTCGGCAACATCCGGGGCGTTCACGGTGCCGAACCATCCGCCCACGGTCACCATCACGGAGCCGGCCGTCGACGTGACGGTGACGATCAGTCAGACGGTGGCCCTGCGGGCGGAGGCCTACGACACCGAGCTGGGCTCTCTGCCTGAGGGGGCCATCTCCTGGACCTCACAGCTGGACGGAGCCCTGGGCAATGGCAGCCAGATCAGCGTGGCTTCCCTCCGCGCGGGCCTGCACACCATCACGGTTACGGCCGACGATGGCCAGGGCGCCCAGGCCACCGACGCCATCCAGGTCGAGGTCCTGGACGTGACCGGCCGCCCCGAGGAGCCGCGCGGCCTGGCCCTGCCCCTGATCCTGCGGCCGTAGCGGGGGCCCAGGCGCCGGCCGAACCGTCGCCCGCCGGCCGATCTGGCCAAGGAGAACAGCATGGACATTCACGCCGCGATCCGCTCACAGTACCACGCCGCCGCTGAGATGCTGCGGCAGGCCGTCGTCCGCTGCCCGGACTCTCTGTGGGACGATCCGCAGTACAAGAACCGCTTCTGGCACGTCGCCTACCACGCCTTGGTCTACCTCGATATCTACCTGCAGACTTCCCCTGACGCCTTTCGCCCGTGGGAAAAGCACCGCGACTCTTGCCGGCACCTGGACCGGACGCCCATCGGCGCCCCCTACACCCGCGAGGAAATCCTCGCCTACCACGCCATCTGCCTGCAGCAGGTGGATCTCTGCGTCCCCAACTTGGATCTGGAGGCCCCCTCCGGGTTCCACTGGCTGCCCTTCAGCAGGCTGGAGCTACAACTCTACAACATCCGGCACCTCCAGCAGCACGTCGGGGAGCTCTGCGAGCGGCTGGGCGTCACGGCGGGCATCGACGTGGACTGGACGGGCATGCAGCACGAGGAATAGGCCGCGCCCGGCCGGCGCTTCCCGAGGAACCTTGCGCTACGCCGGCCCACTGTGATACACTCCGAATAGCCCTGTAACAGGCGGGTACAAGCTAGCAGGGTCGGCAGGTGTTTGTCCTTGCCGGCCCCGCATCGTGCGTCCTGCAGTCCACCCGCTGGCAGGGCCCCCCTCCTCGATAGGTGTTCCCCGTTAGCGGTACCAGTTCGGTCGCCATCCCACAGCACGCGCAAAGGAACGGCATCATGCTGGCCAGTGTGCACAGCTGCGCCCTCGTGGGGCTAGACGGGGTGCTTGTGGACGTCGAGGTGGACGTCCACAGCGGCCAGGCCGGCCGCTTTGACATCGTCGGCCTCCCCGACGTCGCCGTGCAGGAATCCCGGGAGCGGGTCCGCTCGGCCATCCACAACTCCAGCCTGTCCTTCCCGATGCAGCCCGTCACCGTCAACCTGGCCCCGGCCGACCTCCGCAAGGTGGGCCCCGCCTTTGACCTGCCCATTGCCGTGGGCGTGCTTTCTAGCACGGGCCAGCTGCCGCCCCAGTTCGGGCGCAGCATGTTCATCGGGGAGCTGTCGTTGGACGGCTCGGTGCGCCATGTGAACGGCGTCGTCTCGATGGCCTCCTTTGCCCGCGCGGAGGGCCTGGACGTCGTCTACGTGCCGGAGCCCGATGCCCCCGAGGCCGCCCTCATCCCCGGCCTGACGGTAGTCCCGGTGCAGAGCCTCGGCCAGCTGGCCATGCACCTCACCAACATGCTGCCGATCCGCCCCTACGACCGCGACAGCCGCGACACGCCCGAGCCCGAACCGCTCTACGCCACGGATTTCGCCGAGGTCCGCGGGCAGGAACACGTCAAGCGGGCGTTGGAGGTGGCCGCGGCCGGGGCGCACGCGGTGCTCATGTCCGGGCCGCCCGGCTCTGGCAAGACCCTGCTGGCCCGCTCGCTCCCCTCGATCCTCCCGCGCATGGACATCGAGGAGGCCCTGGAGGTCACCAAGGTCTACTCCGTGGCCGGGCTCCTCCCGCCGGGGCAGCCGCTGATGCGCCTGCGCCCCTTCCGCGCGCCGCACCACACTATCTCACAGGCCGGGCTGGTGGGGGG
Source organism: Chloroflexota bacterium (assembly GCA_012513595.1). Next base: position 13,631 of record JAAZBY010000127.1, on the reverse strand, counting down.
CGGGCACTGGCCGCGGCCGGGCGAGATCTCGCTGGCCCACCGCGGCGTGCTGTTTCTTGACGAGTTCCCCGAGTTCGGGATGCGCACCCTCGAGGTGCTCCGCCAGCCCCTGGAAGACAAGCTGGTGACGATCTCCCGCTCGTCCGGGTCGCTCTGCTTCCCGGCCAACTTTATGCTGGTGGCGGCGCGCAACCCCTGCCCCTGCGGCTACCACGGCGACCCGACCCACGAGTGCACCTGCTCGCGCGGGATGATCGAGGGGTACGAGAAGCGCGTCTCAGGCCCGATGCTGGACCGCATCGATATCCATGTCGAGGTGCCGCGGGTCGAGTACGACAAGTTGGCCGGCAGCACCCTGGGCGAGCCGTCGGAGGAGATCCGTGCCCGGGTGGAGGCGGCGCGCCAACTGCAGCGGCAGCGCTTCGCCGGCACGCGCATGAGCACCAACGCCGACATGGGCCCTGCCGAGGTGCGCGTGCACTGCGAGCTGGACGAGGTGGGCCGCAGCCTGGTGCGCGCGGCCATGCGCCAGTTGGGCCTGAGCGCGAGGGCCTATCACCGCGTGTTGAAACTGGCCCGCACCGTGGCGGACCTGGCCGCGAGCGACAGGATCGAGGCGGCCCACCTGGCCGAGGCGCTCCAATACCGGCCGCGGCAGAGGGAGTGAGGGAGGCCCCCCTCACCACACGCCAGGAATGAGGCGGTAGCGCACCTCCTGCGCATAGTCCGGGTAGCCGGGCAGTTCCTCCTGCAGCAGCCGATCCTCCAGCGCCGTGCGGGTCGCGATCACGGCTGCCGCCAGGCCCCCCGGGACGAGCGCCCACCAGGAGCCCAAGAGCAGGGCCGTGCCCAGGCACTGCAGGATGTAGCCCGCGTACCCCGGGTGCCTCACCAAGCGGTACGGCCCGCTGCGGCACACCGTCTGGCCACGGTCGCTCTGGATGCGCACGGCGGTGGAAAAGTAGGTGTTGACGATCAGCGCCCACTCGCACAGACCGTAGCCCGCGGCCAGCACCAGGGCACCCGTCAGGTTCCAGGCGCTGCTCAGCCCGCGCGTCCAGCCGGAGCGTTCATCGAGGCCGGCGACGAGCGGGAGAAGGATGTACAGCAGCAATAGCCAGAGCGTGCCGATGACCCTGTCCCAGCCCTTCGTCCCCAGGGGCCATCTGCCCCGCTCGGCGACCGCCTCGGGGCTGGCGCGCAGCGTGATCGCGCCGCCGGTGCCGGCACTGACCAGGGAAATGCCGAGGTAGACCCAGGCCCACACCCAACCGACCCGCCCGGCGGATAGCAGGAGAATGGCCATCTGCAGGATGAGAAAGAAGGCCACCAGCCCCACCCGCACGGCAATGCCCCCCGCGACGCTGGGCCGTCCCTCCGCCGCCGCGGTGCCCGATCTGCTCCTCATGGCCCCTCCCGATCATCGAACCCCTGTACGCCGCGCCCGGGGATCTCTGCCGACGGCCAGCGCCGCTGTCCGCCGGATCGCCTGGCCCTCTCAGGGCTTGCGGAAGCTCAGCGCGTACAGCCAGCCCCGCAGGATGCTCCTGACCTGGACGTCGACCATGCCGGCGGGCACGAGCGCCACGGGCGGCTCGAACCTGTCGCCGTACTCGCGCAGCATCCTCCGGGCGCTGGGGCTCCAGGAGAGCGCCTCCATCGCCTTGGCCGTCTCATCGACGACCAGCAGTCGGGAGCCGGGCCTAGCGACCCGCACCATCTCAGAGAGCGCCTTGCCCCGGTCGCTGAAAAAGTTGATGCCGCCGACGTGAAAGACGACGTCAAAGGCCTCATCGCAGAAGGGCAGCACCTCGGCGTTGCCGAGGCACAGATCCGCCTGGCGGCGCCAGGAGGCCAGGTTCCGTCGGCAGCGCGCCAGCATCGCCCAGGAGATATCCAGCCCCAGATAGGTGGCGCCCGGAGGCAGGCCACGCAGGTTGGCGCCGGTGCCGACCGACACCTCCAGCACGCGCTGCCCGTCATGGATACCCAGATCCTGGAGGTACTCCCAGCGGAAGTGCTGCTCGCGCCCGCCCACCAAAAAGGCCAGCGCGCGCAGCGCAGGGTCGTAAAAGCGCGCCACCCTGTTATACAGGCCCTGATATTGCCGGTCGAACCCGGCAACGGTGTCCTGGTCCAGGAGCACCGGGATGCCCTCGCGCAGCGCATACCGCACCCCCGAGGGCACGCTCACGAGGGCCTGCTGCAGGGTTCCGTCCGGGCCAGGTTCTGATACCAGGCGCAACGGCTCATGAGAGCGCGGGCAGCGCAGGATGGGGACGATCTCCGCACGCACTATTGGCCTCCGATCTTCCTCCGCAAGGCACGGTGAGGCCGTGCTCGCCACCCAGACGGTCTATGGTCCTGCTGCCGGTACAGAGGCGGCACTGCCGGGCGCTCGCCGTGGTCCGGGCATGCCCCGGGGGCCGTTCCACGCGGCGTCACATACGGCTCGGCCAATCGCTACCTCGCGGTCAGCCGCCCCTCCCTGACCCGCAGGAGGCCGATGCAAAAGCAGTCTCTCATCAGTAGCATACCGCCGCACAGAGCCATAAAGAAAACGAAAATGGCCGCATCAGGAGTCGCCTCTGCACCCTCGCTTGCTCGCATTGACAGGCCTCCGCGCCTCGGCTACCGTGCGCAGGTACCATCTCCGGTGCCCGCCACTAGGCTACAGAAGGAACGAGCCAAGTATGACACCCCAAGACCCCGCGCCCGGCGCCGAGATGGCGCCCAAGACGCTCCGAGCTCTGCTCCGTGCCCAGCGGAACGAGATCACCGAGTACCACATCTACACGCGCCTGGCCAGGGCCACGCCCGATCCGCACAACCGCAGCGTCCTGGAGCGCATCGCCCAGGACGAGCAGGCCCACTACCACTTCTGGCAGCGGTACACCCGCCAAGAGGTGGCCCCCAACGCCTGGCAGGTACGCTGGTACGTCTTTATCGCCAGAGTGTTGGGCCTCACCTTCGGGCTCAAGCGGATGGAGCAGGGTGAGGTGCAGGCCCAGGCCGTCTACGAGCTCATCGGCAGAGAGATCCCCAACGCCCGGCACATCCTCCAGGAGGAGGATCGGCACGAGCAGGAACTGCTGGCCATGATCAGTGAGGAACGGCTCAAGTACGTCGGCTCGGTGGTGTTGGGGCTGAACGATGCCCTGGTGGAACTGACCGGCATGCTGGCTGGGCTGACCCTGGCCCTCCAGAACACCCGCCTCATCGGCATGACCGGCCTGATCACCGGCGTGGCCGCCTCGTTGTCGATGGCCGCCTCCGAGTATCTGTCCACCAAGTCAGAACAGGGGGAGACCGATCCGGGACGCGCCGCCCTCTATACTGGCATCACCTACATCTTTACCGTGGTGGCTCTGATCCTGCCCTACCTGGTCGTCGGGAACTACCTGGCGGCCCTGGGCCTCACGCTGCTGAACGCCGTGCTGATCATCCTGTTCTTCTCGTTCTACGTCTCCGTCGTGCAGGACGTCCCCTTCCGCCGGCGCTTCCTCGAGATGGCCGGCATCGGCCTGGGCGTGGCGGCGGTCAGCTTTGGCATCGGTTACCTGGTGCGGCAGGTCTTCGGCGTGGAGGTCTAGCCGGGGGCCACGCGTGGCCCCCGCCAGGCCACCGTCGCGCGGGGGCGCTCCCTCTGCCGGTTGACAACCTGCGCCAGCGGCGTATAAGTGCCGGGGCGCGGGACTGACCTCGCTAGCCTGATTCCCGCCCCATCGGCATCACGCATCCGCACGGGGAGCCTGCCTGTCAGCCGGGGAAGGCCCAGGCGCCAGACAGACGCCCTTCTCACCATCTACCTCACCGAAGGGAGGTCTCCAGTGCACCCCAGTATGCGCCGTCTGGCCGTCATCATCCTCTGCCTGGGAGTCCTGTTCGCCCAGGCCCCCTGCCGTGCCGAGCCCGCCGTGACGGAACCTGACTATGACGCCGTGGAAGGCTACATCGCCGCCGCCATGGATCGCCACAACATCCCAGGAGTGGCGCTGGCCTACGCGCGCGGCGGCCGCATTCTGTACAGCAACGGCTTCGGCACGGCCGGCCGGGGCCGCCCTGTGACGGCTGACACCCCTTTCTACATCGGCTCGCAGACCAAGTCCTTCACCGCGCTGGCGATCATGCAGTTGGTGGAGCAGGGCCAACTGGCGCTGGATGCGCCCGTCCAGACGTACCTCCCCTGGTTCCGGGTAGCCGACGAGGACGCGTCGCGCTCCATCACCGTGCGGCACCTCCTGCAGCACAGCAGCGGGCTCTCGGACTCTGGCTACACCAGCAGGCTCTCACCCGATGCGACCCTCGAGGCCGCGGTGCGCGACCTGTCGCGCGCCCGCCTGACCGCGCCGGTAGGGACCAGGATGCAGTACTTTAACGCGGGATACAGTACCTTGGGGTTGCTGATCGAGACGGCCTCCGGGCAGGCTTACGGCGACTATATCCGTGAGCACATCACGGCCCCTCTGCAGATGGCCAACACCTTCACCGATCTTCCGGAAGCGGAAGCTGCCGGCCTGGCGCAGGGCTACTCTCAGGTATTTCCGTTCGCGGTACCCCGCCACCAACCCTTCTACCGGTCGGACCTGCCGGCGGGGTATATCATGTCGTCGGCCAATGATGTGGCGCGCTTCCTCCAGGCCCTGGCCAACGACGGCGAACTGGACGGGGCGCGGGTGCTCACGCCAGAGAGCGTGGCACTCCTCTTCACGCCCAACTCGGCCATCGACAGCACCTACTGCTTCGGCTGGTATATCGGCAAGTACGGTGACGAGACGCGCATCACCCACGGGGGTGAGACGGAACGGTTTCACACCGCCGTCCTGCTCCTGCCGGAATCGGGCCAGTCGCTGGTGTTCCTGGTGAACGCGAACCACCTGCTCAAGGACCTCGGCGAGTACAACACCCTGTTCTGGACCGTGGCCGGCATGCTGACCGGCCACCCGCTGCCCGCCGAGGGGCGCTCCTCGATCGTCTACGGTTGGGGGCTCCTGGCCCTCTGGCTGGTCATCGTCGTCATGGCCGGGCGCAAGGTGGCCCGGCTGCCGCAGTGGCGCGCCCAGATGCAGACCTGGAGCGGCCGCCAGCGCGCCGTCGACATCGCCAAACATCTGCTCTGGATCGCGCTCTCCGTGGCGGCCGTCTTCGCCGTCAGCCTTGTGCTGCTCGGCCGCGGCTTTGCCTGGCGATGGTTCGTCGGGTTCCTGCCGGACGTCGCCATCATCGTCGCCACCCTGGTGCTCGATGACGCGATCCAGATCGTGCTGAAACTGGCGGCCATGGCCCGCACCGCGCGTGGCTGATGCCCCCGTCCTGGCCTTGCCGATGGGCCGTCCAGAGGGCCGCCGCGCGCGGCGGCCCTCTTAGCAGTCTCTCTCGGTTCAGCCCACCACGATCAGCCGCTCTTCGTCCGGCTCCACGCCGATCCCGGGGCGCTCGGGCAGCCGCACGGTGCCGTCCGCATCGGGCAGGAGCGGCTCCTTCAGAATGGCCTGCACCTCAGCAGGGATGTGAACGGGCGGATCGTAGGGGTACTCGACGAGCGGGCAGTTGGCCACCGTGGCCATGGCCTGCAGCGTGGCCGCCAACCCCATGCCCGAGCCAGCCAGGCTCAGCACGTGCGGCACGATGAGCCGCCCGTAGGCGTCCGCCAGCGCGGCGATGCGGCGCAGGCCACTGATCCCGTGGTTGCCGCCCAGCAGCGCGTCAGGCTGGACGATATCGTAGGCGCCGCGCGCCAGGTGCTCGCGCAGCTCCCACCAGGTCGGGGTGTGCTCGCCGCCGGCGATAAAGGTGTCCACCGAGGCGGCGATCTGGGCCAGCCCCTCGACGTCGGCCCGCGGCAGCGGCTCCTCGAGGTAGTAGACGCCCAGCTCATCGAGGGCCCGGGCCACGCGCCCCGCCGTCTGGCGCGACCAGTAGTCGTACCCCGCCGAGGCGTTGTTCTGGTTGGCATCGACGAGGATTCCGAGGTCATCGCCCAGTGCCTGGCGCACGGCGCGCACCACGGCCAGGTCGTCGCGCGGGTCGGGGCGGTGCAGGCGCAGCTTCACGGCGCGGAAACCCTCAGCAACGATCTCCTGCACCTGGGCGACGGTCTCCTCCGCTGAGAGGAGGCGGTTGGTGGCCGCATAGACCTTGACGCGGTCGGCCACCGCCCCCAACAGGCGGTAGACGGGCAGCCCGGCAGCCTTGCCGATCAGGTCCCACATGGCGATCTCGAGCCCGGCGGCGCCGTGGCCCGCGTTCCCGGCGCGGCGCCCACCCATCTGCTCCTCCCAGAAAGCGCCGACGTGGGTGGGGTCTCTACCTACCAGGCTGGCAGGGTTGCGGTGACCGCTGTGCGGGCCGTAGCCAACCAGCCCCTCCTCGGTGGTCACCTTGTAGAAGGAGAACTCGATGGCGCGGACCAGGGGCCCGCTCGGCTCGGTCCAGGCTGCCCGATAGGGGTGGGCCAGGGGGATCGGCTCCGACGTGCGCAAGACCTCAACCTTGGCGATCTTCACGGCGTTGGCTCCTTTCGCAGCATGGAGAGGGCCTCGTTGCTTGGCTTATCATAACGCGCGGGCAGGCCGTCGCAACCGCCCCGCGTCAGGCGCGTCGCCAGGACGCCTGAGGCTTGACAGGGCGGCCCACTTGTGGAGACTGGTACGTGAGGCTCCGAATCGTATCCCCGCAGCAGCTAGCCAGGAGGATGGCGATGAAACTCGGATACATGAGCTCCGTCTACCCGCAACAGACCCTGGCCGAACTGATCGCCACTGCCCGGCACTATGGGTACCAGGGGATCGAGTTCCGCACCGAGTGGAAGCACCAACACGGCATCGAGCTGGGGACCTCCGCGGCTGACATCGCCCGGGCCCGCCGCCTCCTGGCTGATGCCGGGATCGCGGCCTCTTGCCTGTCCACCAGCGTACGCTTCAACTCCGCCGACCCGAGCGCGCACCTGCCCCAACGTGAGACGCTGCGGCAGTATGTGGCGCTGGCCGCGGCGCTCGGCGCCCCCTATATCCGCACCTTTAGCGACAAGTTGCCCGAGGGGAGCGACGCCGAACGCCGCGAGGTCCTGCGCTTGGCGGCGGAATCCTACGCCGCCGTAGACGAGTGGGCCGCCCAGCACGGCGTCACCATCCTGGTGGAGACCCACACCAACATGCGCGCGGACTGGGCCCGGCAGATCGTGGACGACGCACAGGCCACGAACCTGGGCGTCCTCTGGCACATCTTTCACCACCTGTCACGTGGGCAGTCGGTCGACGCGGCCTACGGGTACCTGCGCGGCCTCGTGCGGCACGTGCACTTTGCCATCACCGATGACGTCGCCGATGCCGACCAGCAGCGCATGGTTCATCTCCTGGCGCAGGACGGCTACCAGGGCTTTCTCTCGGTGGAGATCATCAACCCCGGGGACCCGGCCGGGGTCCTTGGGATGCACATCGACAAGTACCGACAGTACCTGCAGGGGATCTGAGCGCCCCGACCTGCCCGAATGGGCGGCCGGTGGGTGGCATAGTGGCCGGCTGCGGACGGGTACCGCTGACCATGGCGCTTGGCAGAGTGCTCCTATTCGGCTCGGGCGAGGTCTCGCCGACGGCCCAGCCGATCTACGACGACCTGCTGCGGCGCATCGCTCCGCCGGTGCGCATCGCCGTGCTGGAGACGCCGGCCGGCTTCCAGCTGAACTCCGCCGCCGTGGCCGAAGAGGTCGCTGCATATCTCCGCGCCCACCTGCCGAACCACACCCCCCTGGCCACCGTGGTACCGGCCCGCCGGCGCGGCACGCCGCTCAGCCCGGACCACGACGCGATCCTCGGCCCGCTCCTGGCGGCCGACGTGGTCTTCCTGGGCCCTGGCAGCCCGACCTATGCCATCCGCCAACTGCAGGGCAGTATTGCCTGGCAGGTAGTTGTCGGGCTGCTGCGTACGGGGCGGGACCTGGTGCTGGCCAGCGCGGCCACTGTCGCGGCCAGTTCCTGGGCGCTGCCGGTGTACGAGATCTACAAGGTCGGCGAAGACCCCCATTGGGTGCGCGGCCTGGACCTGTGGGGCATGTTGGGGCTGTCGGTGGTCTTGGTGCCGCACTGGAACAACCACGAGGGCGGCGCCAAGCATGACACTAGTCGCTGCTTCATGGGGCGGTCTCTCTTCTGCGAGCTGCTGGCCCTGCTGCCGCCGGGCGAGGTGGTGGTGGGCATCGACGAGCACACCGCCCTCTCGGTGGAGGCGACCGCCGGCCGCTGTGTTGTGATGGGGCACGGCGCCGTCACGCTGCTTCGCGAGGGGGCCGAGCGGAGCTTTCCGAGCGGCACAACGTTCCCGCTATCCCTTCTTGGCGAGGTCTGCCAGGCGGTTCCGCAGGAGGGCATTCCCGAGCGGGTACGGGCGTTGATCGCGGCGGCCCAGCGAGACCGGCGCGCTGAGCGGGCGCCGAGCGAGGCGGTGCTGGCGCTCCTTGCGGACCGCCAGGCGGCCCGCGACCGCCAGGACTGGGCGGCGGCGGACCGGCTGCGCGTGCGCCTTGCCGCGGAGGGCTGGTTCATACAAGATACGCGTGAGGGCCCGCGCCTGACGCCGCTGGGCTGAGCGCGCCGCGCTGCGGCGTTCGGAACTCAGCGCACCGCCTGCGCGTAGTCTAGTTAGCCAGTATTCCTGGGCCGTCCGGTCGATTCGCAACATGGCGTCTGAGGTGCAGGCGCTGTTGCAGCCAGCGCGAGGCATCTCCTATCTGGCTGCGAAAGACCCCCAGGGTCTCAGGCCATCTTCCCACTAGTCTCCTTCCTGGCCCTGGCCTCACCGATCACTGGCGACGCGGCCTCTTGCCTCAGCAGTGTGGTTGAAGGAGGTTACTGTGGTCCTGGACAAAAGGGATCTCTACAGGCTCCCCTGGTCGCTGAACGACAACCCGATCGCCTGGCTGGAAGTGACCGACATCTGCAACCTACGTTGCGAGGGCTGCTATCGCCAGCGCCTGACGGGGCACAAGCCGCTTGAGGACGTCCAGGAGGAGATCCTTTTCCTCAAGCGCTGGCGCAACCCCGACAACGTGTCGATCGCCGGCGGCGAGCCGCTCCTTCATCCCGACATCGTCGCGATTGTGCGGTTCATCGCGGAACAGGGCATCAAACCGGTTCTGCTGTCCAACGGGCTCGGGCTTGACCCGCAGCTGCTGCGGGAACTCAAGCGCGCCGGTCTTTCGGGGTTTACGCTGCACGTGGACAGCCGTCAGGGCCGCCCCGAGTGGCGAGGCAAGTCGGAGGCGGAGCACAACGCCCTGCGGCAACACTATGCCGAGATGATCGCTGAGGTCGGTGGGCTGATCACCGTTTTCAACGCGACCGTGTATCCCGCGACCTTCCCGGAGATCCCGGCGGTAGTGCGCTGGGCCAAGGACAACATCCGGTCGGTCCAAGGGGTAGTCTTTATCACCTACCGCATCGCCGCCACCGACAACCAGATGGCGCTCGACTCGAGCGCCCAGCAGGTGGACCTAAGCAGGCTGAGCTACTCGGTCGAGCGGTTTGACGAGGAGTTCGTCACTGGGCCAGAGGTATGCCAGGCGATCCACGAGTGTCTGCCGGAGTACGAGCCCTCTGGCTACCTCGGCGGGACGCTGCGGCACGACTCATTCAAGTGGATCATCGGTGCCGTGGTCGGCTCTCAGGGCGGGGTGTATGGCGCGGTGGGCAAGCCCACCATGGAGGTCGCCCAGGCCGGGCATCACCTGTGGCGGGGCACCTACCTGGCCTACCTGAACCAGCCCAGGATCGGCGCCAAGGTCTTCCTGATGAGCCCCTGGGACAGGAGCGTGCGGCGGGCAGCCAGGAACTGGCTGGCGGCGGTGGTCAGGGATCCGGGGCGCCTCTTTGAGTCGCTCCGCCTGCAGAGCTACGCCATCATCCAGGCGCCCGACATCCAGCCGGACGGGCGCGCCGACATGTGCGACTCCTGCCCAGACATGACCTTCTACAACGGCACCCTGATCAACTCCTGCCGCATGGACGAGTATCGCCTCTTCGGCGGGCCCCTCTCGTTGGTGGACCGTGCCAGGGTCGCCGCGGCGACAGAGAGCCCCAGCCACCCTGCTGACGCCTGAGCGCCCAGCGCACCGTCAGGGGGCCCTGTGGAACGTTCCACAGGGCCCCCTGTTGTGCTAAAAGTCGGCGCGCGCGGGCACGACGGCCCTGCCAGTGAGGGCCGACTCGTCGGCCGCGATGGCTGCGGCCAGAGAATCGTAGGCGTCCCGGCCGGTGATGGTCATGGGCTTGTCGTGCACGAGAGAATCCACAAAGGCCTCCAGGCAGCCCAACACCCCCGTGACCAGGGGGCGTTCCGCCTCGGGGATCTCCTGCCAGCCATCCTGGCCATCGATGGCGGCGCGGTCGCCCATGATCACTCCCTTGGTACCGATCAGACGGAAGGCATGTCCGTCGACGCCCTGCTTGGGCGGCCAGTGCGCCTCATAAGAAACCGTGACCTGCCCGATGGCGCCGCTGGCAAAGTGGAAGAGCGCCGCCGTGGTCTTGTCCCTGGGGAACTCTAGGGTGCCCAGGCGGTTCGCGTAGGCCATCACCGATTCCACCGGCTGCCCCACCAGATAGCGCACCAGGTCGACCTGATGGATCCCCGACCCGACGATGGCCGAACGGCCCGCCTCGGGCGCCGCGTACCAGGGAGCGCGGCGGAACTGCTCGCGCTTGTCTTGGATCGAGTCGATGGTCAGGTGGATCACTTCGCCAAAGGCGCCGGCGTTCAGCAGCCTCTTGATGGCCACGGTCGAGACGCGGTAACGCCGCTCGTGGGCGAGCATCAGCCGCGCCGCGCCGGCCTCCTCGGTTGCGATGATGGCGCGGGCGTCCTCGAGGGTAGTGGCGATCGGCTTGGCCAGCAGGACGTGGCAGCCGGCCTGCAGGCAGGCCACCGCATGAGGGCGATGGAGGTGATCGGGCGTGGTCACAGAGATCGCGTCGAGCCGTTCCGCGGCGAGCATCTCATCCAGGCTGGCGTAGGCCGCCACAACGCGCGGGTAGGCCTCGCGGACAGCCCGGACGCGTTCCTCGTCAGGGTCGCAGACCACCAAACGGCCGACGTGTTCGCAGTCGGCATACCAGCCGACGTGGTAGCGCCCCAGGCCCAGGCCCAGCACTCCAACAGACAGCTTGGTCATCGTATTGTCCTTTCGCTGCGGGCCCTCCCGGGGCCTTACGACGGGTTCCGGGAGGGCCCAGGCCTTGACAACGTTTTCCACGGGCCCTATACTGCGAGTGCCCGTAGATAGTCGATAGAGTATACGATATCGATTTCTGGAGCCAGCGCACCCGCCAGGTGCTAGGCTGTGTTCGGATCGTCCGACGGCAGGGGCAAACGGCTCGCGCCCCTTGCTGGAATCCTATGCCCGCCCTGGGGCAGGGTGCCGTGCCGGTTTGCCCATCGGCCTATGCGTGGGCTAGATGCGAGACCTGCGCCCTTGGCGCGTTCGGTTCGGTAGGCCCGATTCCGCGTCCAGCCACAGAGGAGCATTATGGCACTCAGTCTCTACGATCGTATCTACGCCGTCAACGCCGCAGTGACCATCTCGAACTCCATCGGTGACGTCACCGAAGGTAAGAGCTACCAGCAGATCGAGGAGCAGTTCGGTTTTGTGGATCGCCTGCTGGCCCAGGACAAGGCGCGCAGCGAACAGCGCCGCGACTGGGGGCCCGATCAGGTGCGCCAAGCCCATCACCGCCCCGCCGGCATGACCGAGGACGGCATCGAACGGCATCGGCTGATGTGCACCGCAATCATCGAGAAGGGCGGCCGCGTCGACGTATGGGACCTCGCCCGGATCTGGGTGCGCGACATCAACCGTGACCACTTTGGCATCCTCCTCGGCAATCAGGACCGCATCTTTTACGACCTGCTGAGGGCCGGCATGCCCCCAACAGAAACGGGACGCTACGCCGATTGGCCCGGCTTTATCGGCACCTGCAAGATGATGCTCCCCGTCGGGATCGTGAACGCCTGCGACCCTCGCCAGGCGGCCCTCGATGCGCTGGATACCGGCCGCCTCAAGGATAGCCCCCATCGTGCCTTCAACTACGCCTTGGAAGTCTGCGCGGCGGTAGCCGCCGCCTGCGCCGAGGCGCTGCGGCCCGGGGCCACGGTGGAAGCGATCATCTCGGAGGCCCTCCGCCACCTCTCGTCGGTGCCACGGGCGGAGGTCGAGGCCGCGCTGGCCTGGACCGGGGAGGTCGAGGACGTGTGGGCCTTGCGGCCCCGCTTCGCGGCCAAGTACCAGGGCCGCCCCATCTCCAACGCGGTGGAGGTACTCAGCGCGGGGCTGGCCATCTTGCGCATGGTCCAGGGGGATACGCACCAGGCCATTCTCACCTCGGTGAACTTTGGGCGCGACTGCGACTGCATCTCGTACGTAGCCGTGGGCCTGTCAGCCGCCCTGAACGGCCTGGGAGACATGCCCCGGGAGTGGCTCGCCATCGTGGAGGAGGAGCTGAAAACCGATCCCTACACTGTTTCGCGGCGATCTCTGGCAGATACCGCCAAGGGCCTCTACCAGGCTGTTCTGAACGAGCTGGACGGAGGAAGGCGGCGGATCTCCGAACTGGAGACCGTGCTGTAACCTGTGCCCGAACGGCGCGACGCCTGTTCGGCCGCATCCCATCGTGAGAAGGAGACAGATGAGCCCGAAAAGCCCTTCCAAGGACCTCACCCAGGCTATCAAGGGGTTGGCGCTCCAGAGCGGTGCCGCGCTGGTGGGCATCGCCTCGATCGACCGCTTTGACCCGCAGCCCCCTTACTACGACAAGGCGCCTCGCGGCCACGACCCGCGCGACTATGTGCCCAACGCCAAGTCGGTGATCTCGTTCGCCCAGCCGGTCCTCAATGCGGTGATGGACGCCCCCGCCGCGCTGGCCGACGTCGACATGGAGATGATCCCGCCCGACATCAAGCACCCCTACCTGGAGATGCTCTACCAGCTGGTTGGGCACCGCGTGCAGGACTATATGCTCGAGCAGATCGGCCAGGTCGTCGGGCAGATGATCCAGATCGAGGGGTTCGAGACGATGATCTTCCCCACTACGGGGTTGCATCCCAACATGCCGCCGACCGGCATCGGCGTGAACGAGACGCGCTTGAGTGACCAGCAGATCTGGCAGGGCCCCTCCAAAAAGTGGGCCGACAAGTACTCTCCTTTCCGTTATACCTTTGGCCCCGTCTCGCACCGCCACGCGGCCACCCGCGCGGGCCTGGGCGAGTTCGGCTATAACAACATCGTCCTGACCCGCGAGTTCGGGCCGCGCCAGCGGTTCAACACGATCATCACCGAGGCGGAGCTGGTGCCCGACCCGCTGATCAGCGAGCCGATCTGCCTGCGCGACAACTGCCGCCTGTGCCTGAAGGCCTGCATCATGGAGGCCATCACCCTGCGCGATGACCCGTCCTTCTCCGACTATCGCCTGGTGGACAAGGTGAACAAGGACGTCATCTTTGTCGACACGCCGGCCAAGACCGACCCGGTGACATGCAACTCCCGGCGGACGCGCATTCCTGACTCGCCGATCCGCGGCGATTGCGCCAGGGTCTGCCCGCTGCCGGTGACGCGCACGCATCTGCCGGTACGGCTGAAGGCTATG
>JAAZBY010000126.1 GCA_012513595.1 Chloroflexota bacterium | reverse complement strand
TCTCGGCCGCCGTGCGCGAGGCGTTCGTGCGCCTCTATGAGCGCGGCCTCATCTACCGCGGCCAGTACCTGGTGAACTGGTGCCCCCGCTGTACCACGGCCATCTCAGACCTGGAGGTGGAGCACGAAGAGGCCGAGACGAGCCTCTGGTACGTGCGCTACTGGACCGAGGACGGCCGGCGCAGCATTACCGTGGCCACCACCCGCCCCGAGACGATCCTCGGCGATACCGCCGTGGCCGTGCACCCCGAGGACGCCCGCTATGCCGACATGGTGGGCGCCCGCCTGCGGCTGCCCGTCATCGGCCGGGTGATCCCGGTGATCGCCGACGAGGCGGTGGACCCCGCCTTTGGCACCGGTGCCGTCAAGGTGACCCCCGCCCACGACCCGACCGACTATGAGATCGGCCAGCGGCACGGGCTCGCACTGGTCGACGTGATGAACGACGACGGCACCATGAACGCCAACGCCGGCCCCTACGCCGGCCTCGAGACGCTGGAGGCGCGCCGCCGCCTGGTGGCCGACCTGGACGCGGCGGGCGACCTGGTAAAGACCGAGCCGCACCGGCACTCGGTGGGGCATTGCCAGCGCTGCGCCACCGTGGTGGAGCCGCGCATCTCGACGCAGTGGTTCGTCAAGATGGCGCCTTTGGCCGGGCCGGCCCTGGAGGCGGTGCAGAGCGGCCGCATCCGCATCGTGCCCGAGCGCTTTGAAAAGATCTACTTTGACTGGCTGGAGAACATCCGCGACTGGTGCATCTCCCGACAGATCTGGTGGGGGCATCGCATCCCGGTGTGGTACTGCGATGGCTGCGGCGCCATGATCTGCGAGCGCACCGACCCGACCACCTGCCCCACCTGCGGCAGCAGCGCGCTCCGCCAGGATGAGGACGTGCTCGATACCTGGTTCTCCTCGGCCCTGTGGCCCTTCTCTACCCTGGGCTGGCCCGAGGATACCCAGGACCTGCGCGATTTCTACCCGACCTCGGTGATGGAGACCGGTTACGACATCATCTTTTTCTGGGTGGCCCGCATGATCGTCATGGGGCTGGAGATGACCGGCGTCGAGCCGTTCCACACCGTGTACCTGCACGGCCTGGTGCGCAATGAGGACGGCAAAAAGATCTCCAAGTCGATGGAGGACGCCTGGCGCTACGACCCGCTGGAGATCATCCAGGAGTACGGCCAGGACCCGCTCCGTTTTACCCTGTTGACCGGCTCGACCCCGGGCAACGACATGAAGCTGGCCCTGGGGCGCGTGGAGGCCAACCGCAACTTTGCCAACAAGATCTGGCAGGCCTCGCGCTACGTCCTGAGCAGCCTCGGGGACGACCCGGCGGCCTACCTGCCGCCCGCCGAGCCGCTCCGCCCGGCCGACTTTGACGATCCCGCCGACCGCTGGATCATCTCCCGGTACTATCGCCTGATCGGCGAGGTGGACCGCCTGCTGAGCGCCTACCAGCTCGGCGAGGCCGGCCGGCAGCTGTACGACTTTTTGTGGGGCGAGTACTGCGACTGGTACATCGAGATGACCAAGGTGCGGCTGAAGGGGAGCGATGCGCGCGCCGCCGCGCAGGCCCGCCGGGCCCTCGTAACGGTGCTGGACGGCTGCCTGAAGATGCTGCACCCGTACATGCCCTTCGTCACCGAGGCGATCTGGCAGTACCTGCCGCACCGGGGCGAGGCGCTCATCGTGGCGCCCTGGCCCGTGGCCGGCCCCCTCGACGAGGCCAGCGAGCGGCAGATGGGCGAGTTCATGGAGCTGGTGCGCAGCATCCGCAACGCCCGCGCCGAATACAACGTGGAGCCGGGCAAGCGCATCGCGGCGATCATCGCCGCCGGCCAGCGGACGCCCTTCCTGCGCGGCCAGGGGTCCGTGCTCGAGTTCCTGGCCCGCATCGAGGAAAGCAGGCTGCAGATCGTTCCGGCGCTCGACGCCCACCCCGACCAGGCCCTGACCCTGGTGGTGGAGGGCTACCAGTGCTACCTGCCGCTGGCTGACCTGGTGGACCTGGACCGCGAGCGGGCCCGCCTGCGCGGCGAGCTGGACAGCCTCAGCCAGGAGGTGTCTCGCGCGGAAAAGCTGCTGGGCAACCCCAACTTTACCGGGCGCGCGCCGGCCGAGGTGGTCCAGAAAGAACGGGACAAGTTGGCCTCCGTCCTCGAGCGGCGCGCCAGGGTCCAAGAGCGCCTGGAAGCCCTCGGCTGAGGCCTCCGTCCCGGTTGGTAGACACCGACCGGGACGGTCTCTATAATGCGTGCATCGACGTTGTGCACGATGGGCGCGGTGGCCGCGCTGGCCCCGCGCCTCGCAGGTAAGGAGATATCTATGCGCAAGACATTGTCGTTCCTCGCCGGGCTGTTCGTCGGCGCGTTCGGCGGCTACCTGGCCGGCCTGCTCCTGGCGCCGCGCTCTGGCGAAGAGACCCGCCAGGACCTGAGCGACCGGGCCATTGTGCTCCGCGAGCGCGCCGAGGAGACGGCTGACCGGGTCATCCACGAGATCCAGATCGCCCGGCAGGGCGCCCCCGAGATCGTCGCCGAGGCGGCCGACATCACGGAGGCCGGGGAAGAGGGCCAGCCCGCCGAGGCCCCCACGCCGACGCCCGACGCGCCCGAGGAGGCTGGTAACTAGCGGCCGCAGCGCCCGCGCCCGGCGGCCGTGCTGCACCCGCGCACTCTAGCGACCGGTGCGGGGCGCACAGTGCGCCCCGCTGTTGTGTGTCTACCTTGTGTATCAGGGGAGGTCACGATGTCTGTGGAGAAAGGCCGTGAGGCCGTCGAACTGAAGATCGCATATCTGGGCGGCGGAAGCCGCGGCTGGGCGCGCAACCTCATGTCTGACCTGGCCGTCTGCCCGGACCTGAAGGGCCATGTCGACCTGTACGACATCAACCTGGAGGCCGCCCGCCTGAACGCCCGCCTGGGCACCTGGATCCAGGAGCGCCCCGAGGCCGCTTCGCAGTGGTCCTACCGCGCTGTGGAGAATATCGAGGACGCCCTGGCCGACGCGGATTTTGTGGTCTGCTCCATCCAGCCGGGACCCCTGGAGGCCATGGAAGCCGACATCTCCATCCCGCAAAAGTACGGGCTGCTCTACCCGGTGGGAGACACCGCCGGCGCCCCGGGCCTGGTTCGCGGCCTGCGCTCGGCGATCATCTATGCGGACTTTGCCGAGGCCATCGCCGAGCACTGCCCCGAGGCCTGGGTCATCAACTACACCAACCCGATGACCATCTGCACCCGCACGCTGACGCACGTGGCCCCCGAGCTCAAGGTCTTTGGCTGCTGCCACGAGGTGTTCGGCACGCAGGAGATGCTCGCCGGCCTGGCCGAAAAGTACCTGGGGGTGCCCAAGCCCACTCGCGAAGAGATCGAGGTCAACGTCCTCGGCATCAACCACTTTACCTGGCTCGACCGCGCCGACTACCAGGGCCAGGACCTGCTCGACCTGCTCGAGCACCACATCGCCCAGCCCGGCGTGATGCGCCCCTACACCAAAGCGGAAGTGACCGGCTGGGGCAACTACTTCCGTTCGGCCGAGCAGGTCAAGTTCGCCCTGTTCGAGCGCTACGGCTGGCTGGCCGCCGCCGGCGACCGGCACCTGGCCGAGTTCGTGCCCGGCTTCCTCGTCGACGAGGAGACCATCTACCGCTACGGCTTTTCGCGCACGCCGATCGCCTATCGCTACAACCGCTGGAAGGAGCTCTCTTCCGTCGCCGAGCGCACCATCAGCGGCGAGCTGCCCTACACCGTCAAGCATTCTAACGAGGAAGCGGTCGAGCAGATGCGCGCCCTGGTGGGCCTGGGGGACATGTTCACCAATGTGAACATGGAGAACGCCGGGCAGATCACCAACCTGCCGCTCGGCGCCGTGGTGGAGACCAACGCCCGCTTCTCGGAAGACAGCGTCCGCCCGGTGGTGGCCGGGCCGCTGTCGGACGGCGTGCTGAACCTGACCCTGCCGCACGTGCACAACCAGGAGATGATCATCGAGGCGGCGCTCTACCGCGACAAGGACCTGGCCTTCCAGGCGGTCTTTAGCGACCCGCTCACCAAGCTGCCCATTGACAAGGCCTGGGAGATGTTCAGCGCCATGCTGGAGGCCACCAAAGACTACCTGCCCGGGTTCGACATCTAGCCGCACACCCGATCCACGCAGCGAAAAGGCCCGCGCGCCCCGTCTTCCGACGGGGTCGCGCGGGCCTTTGGAGTTCAGCGGGAGGAGACTCGGCCTAGGCCTGCGCCTCGGGCTCGGACGCCTTCCGGGCCTTCCTGCGCCGGCGGAGGTACCAGGCCAGCAGCCAGAGGATAGCCAACGGCACCAGCACCACCGGAGAGAGCACCACCACGTAGATGATCACCGAGACGAACGTCTTGACGACCTCGACCAGCGTGTTGGCCGCGTTCGACATGGTCACCACCGGGTTCCAGCTCTCGCGCACCACGGCGCGCGGCGCCAGCTCCGGGCGCACTTGCAGGTTGACCGTGGACATGGCGACCATCTGGCCCAGGTACTTTTGGCGGCCCTTGAGCGACTCGATCTGCCCGCGGACGCTGCTCAGCTCGCGGTACACCGACATGATCTCTTCGGCCTTGCCGCGGTTCTCACGCACTTCGGTGAGCAGCTCGCGCAGCTCCACCTCGGTGGCCTCGAGGTTGACCAGCTGGGCGTTGATGTCGGCGTATTCCTCGGTCACGTCGTTGCCAGAGATGTTCTCCGACTCGACCTTGATGGCCAGGTCACGCACTTCGGCGAGGAAGGCATCGAGAGACTCGGCCGGCACCCGCAGCGTGGCGGCGGCGTACAGCTGGTCGTTCGAGTACCAGCGGTTCGAGTCCGCCACGTATCCCTTGTAGGCCGCCACCAGGCCGGTGAGCGACTCCATCGTCTCCCCCGTGTCTTTGACCACGACGGAGAGGTTGGCGGTGCGGATGATCATGCGCTCCGCCCCGACCTCCTCGTATGAGGGCAAGTCGGCGGGGGTTCTGCCTCCGTAGCTGGATTCCGCCAAGGAGGGCTGGGCCGGGGCCTCCTGCGGCGCGGCCGCCGGGGCAGCGGGGGCCATCCCGGAGGCCATCTCGCGGCCACCGCCGGCATCCTTCGCGGCCGGGCTGGGTGCCCCGGCGCAACCGGTCATGATCAGGGCCACGACAAGGGCCAGGGCGAGGACGAGGGCACGTACGCTTCTCATCGGACCTCCTTCGTGTGTGGTGTGCTCCGTGCTACCCATGGGACGGCGCAGGCCCCCACGGGGTTCCACCGCTGGCACGCGGCGCCAGGCGGTTACCAGCCGTACTCCAAGCGGGCGATCGAGCGGGGCGGCAGGTCCGCCTCACGCATGAGGGCCTGGACGGCGGCCACATCGTAGGGGACGCGGCGGTGCTCGATGGTCATCCGGTCAGTATCCACAAGCAGATAGGCCGCGCGCGGGTCCCCGTCGCGGGGCTGGCCGACGCTGCCGGGGTTGATGATGTAGCGCTCCTCGCCGAGCTCGGCCGGCCCGCCCTCCGCCGGCAGCACGACGTGGCAGGCATCGCCCTCCTCTTCCGGGCCGACAAAGATGGCCGGCAGGTGGCTATGCCCCACCAGGCAGGCCGGCGTAGTAAAGTGGGCAAAGCTCAGCGAGGCCACGCTGGCGTAGACCAGGTACTCCCAGATCGGGTGCCGCGGGCTGCCGTGCGCGAGGGTGAAATCGCCCTCGACGAGCGTTTCGGGCAGGGTGTCGAGGAAACTCCAGGAGCGGGGGCTCAGTTGGTCGCGCGTCCACAGGTTGGCCTGGCGGGCGTCGACGTTGAACTCGGCCAAGTCCAGCCGGCCCAGGGCGCCCCAGTCGTGGTTGCCGGCGATGGCGACGTGCTCCAACCCGCGGAGGCGCTCGATGCACTCGTTGGGCTGCGGGCCATAGCCCACCAGGTCCCCGAGAGACCAGACCACGTCGAACTGGCCGGCATCGGCCAGCACGGCGTTCAGGGCGTGAAAGTTGGCGTGCACATCGCTGATGACCAGAACCCGCATCGCTTCCTCCTCTCCAGGTTTCGAGTGTAACACAGATCGGCCGCGCTGTTAAGCGCCACCCGGTGGAGAGATGGGATTG
>JAAZBY010000125.1 GCA_012513595.1 Chloroflexota bacterium | reverse complement strand
TGGGCCGCCAGACCCTGCGCGAGTTCCAGGGCTATGAGGCTCCCGATGACGGCCGCAAGTTCACCGAGCTCTATACCGTGCAACGACTGACCACGAACACCCTCGACGCGGCCAGCAAGGTCTGCATCAGTACCATCCAGCGCCTCTACTCCATGCTCAGAGGCGAAGAGATCGATGACGAACTCGATGAGGTCTCCGGCTTCGAACTGGACGCCGGAGAGCAGGCCCCGCGCTTGGTCACCTACAACCCGGCCATTCCCATCGAGACCTTCGACGCGGTCATCGTCGACGAGTGCCACCGCTCGATCTACAACCTGTGGCGGCAGGTGCTGGAATACTTTGACGCCTTCCTTATCGGGCTCACCGCCACACCCTCCAAGCAGACGCTGGGCTTTTTCCACAACAACCTGGTCAGCGAGTACGGCCACGAGCGGGCAGTGGCCGATGGCGTCAATGTGGACTATGATGTCTACCGCATCCGCACCCAGGTCACCGAGGGCGGCAGCCGCGTCGAGGCGGGCCACTATGTCGACAAGCGCGACAAAATGACCCGCCAGCAGCGCTGGGAGCTTCTGGATGAAGACCTGGAGTATGGGGCCAGCCAGCTCGACCGCGACGTGGTTGCCCCCGACCAGATTCGTACCATCATCCGAACCTTCCGCGACCGGTTGTTCCAGGAGATCTTTCCCGGCCGCAGCGAGGTGCCCAAGACCCTGGTGTTCGCCAAAGACGACTCTCACGCAGAGGACATCGTCCACATCATCCGCGAGGAGTTCGGGCAGGGCAACGACTTTTGCAAAAAGATCACCTACAAAACGACCGGGGAAAAGGCCGACGATCTCATCGCTGCCCTGCGCAACAACTACTATCCCCGCATTGCCGTAACGGTTGACATGATATCCACAGGTACCGACATCAAGCCGCTGGAATGCCTGCTCTTCCTGCGCGACGTCAAGTCGCGCGTGTACTTTGAGCAGATGAAGGGCCGCGGCACCCGCACCATCCTGCCGGATGACTTTCAGAGCGTCACCCCCGACGCAAAGGCCAAGACGCATTTCGTCATCGTTGACGCGGTGGGCGTGTGTGAGACGCTCAAGGGGGACGGCAAGCCACTCGAACGCAAGCGGACCGTCCCCTTTGACAGGCTGCTGCAGCTGGTGGCCCTGGGCCAGCGCGATGAGGATACCCTCTCTTCGTTGGCGAGCCGCCTGGCGCGCCTGGACCAGAAGATGAGCGAGGCCGACCGCCAGGACGTGCAGGAGGCCGCCGGCGGGCTGCGCCTCGGCGAGATCGTGAACGACCTGCTGGACGCGCTGGACCCCGACGTGCAGACCGAGCGGGCGCAGGCCCTGTACCGCGTCGAGGAGCCCTCTGACGAGCAGCGACGTCAGGCCGCCGCGGAACTGGCCGAGCGGGCCACCCGGCCCTTCGACGAGCCTGCCCTCCGCGCGACGCTCGTGGCCGTGCAGCGCCGCAGTGAGCAGACTATCGACACCGTCACCCAGGACGTCTTGCTCGCGGCGGGCTATGACGCGGGAGCGAAGGAGCGCGCGCAGGCCCTGGTGAGCAGCTTCCGGCAGTTCATCGAGGAGAACAAGGATGAGCTGGCCGCCCTGCAGATCCTCTACTCCCGGCCCTACGGCCAGCGGCAGCTGACCTACGCCCACGTGAAAGAGCTGGCCCGGGCCATCGAGAGGCCGCCCTACAGCCTGACGGCGGAGGCGCTCTGGCAGGCCTATGAGCAGCTGGAGGCGGCCAGGGTGCGGGGGGCCGGGCCGCAGAAGCTCCTGACGAACCTGGTCTCGCTCTTGCGCTACGCCCTGGGCCAGACGGAGACGCTGGAGCCGTTCCCGACGGTGGTGCAGGAGCGCTATGAGGCGTGGCTGGCCGGGCAGCGGGCGGCCGGCCGTGAGTACACGCCGGAACAGACAGCCTGGTTGGAGATGATACGTGACCACATTGCCGCTTCGCTGGCCGTCACTCTGGAGGATTTCGAGTACGCGCCGTTCTATGAGAAGGGCGGCGTCATGAGGGCGTACCGCCTGTTCGGTGAGGAGCTGACTGGGCTGGTCGAGCAGATGAATGAGGTACTGGCGGCGTGAGCCCGAGTCATGGGATGCACAGGGAGCTTCCGGCAGGCTGGACGAGGGCGAAGCTGGGTGACCTTCTAGTGTTCGAGTATGGCAGTGCACTGCCGGCCCGCAGTAGGGACGAGTCCGGCAAGGTGCCAGTCTATGGCTCCAGTGGGATCGTAGGTCGACACACCGCCGCTCTCACTGACAGGGCCTGTCTCGTCGTTGGCAGGAAGGGCTCGGTGGGCTCGGTATTCCAGGTGCCTCAGCCCTGTTGGCCTATCGACACCACCTACTTTGCAGCGCCCCCCGTAGGTCTGGACCTGGCATATGCGTTCCACCTGCTGTCATCCATAGGTCTTGATAGGCTGGACAGGTCAACCGCCGTTCCAGGCCTCAACAGGAACGACGCCTATGAGGTAGCCTTACCTCTTCCTCCCCTCCCCGAACAGCGCCGCCTCGTGGCCAGGATAGAGGAGCTGTTCACCCGGCTGGATGCCGGGGTCGCGGCGCTGGAGCGGGCGCAGGCTCTGTTGGAGCGCTACCGCCAGTCGGTGTTGAAGGAGGCCTTCGAGGGCAGGCTCACCGCGGCCTGGCGGGAGGCCCAC
>JAAZBY010000124.1 GCA_012513595.1 Chloroflexota bacterium | reverse complement strand
TTCCCAGGGCGTTGCCCTGGGCTGATGAATGATGCCCTTTCAGGGCGCCAGGCCGGTGGGGCGGAGGTGGGCGCCACGAGCCGAGGGGCGCTCCCCCGGGCGCTGCGGGCGGCGCCGGTGGAGACCGCGGTGGGTGGGTCTGGAGTTGTGCGGAATGTCCAGGTGGAGGCTATGGCATGAGTGCCACTACGGGCGGGCTGTCTGAGGTGCCGACGGGTGAGGATGGTGTCTGGGGCAGGGCGCCGCTGTGGCTGTGCGAGTGTCCTTGTCACGCCGGGGGGATGCGTGTGGTTCATGCGGTCCCGTGCTGCGCGCCATGCACCTACTGCGGCCGGCAGGTGGTGCGCGGCAGGATGGCTGACCACGAGGCGCAGTGTCTAGCGCGGCGTCGCATGGGGAGGTAATGGCGGGGTGGGGTGCGGCCGTCGGTCTCCGGCGTGCCGGCGTCTGGGGTGCGCAGGCATAGTCCGGCAGGCCGGTCTGATCGGCGTGATCGGCCTGAGCCGCGGGTCCTTCGCATGGCGGCGTTACCGGTCGGGGCGGCGCTGCCGTGGTTGTTGCCCCGGTGCGAGGTCGCGATGAGCGCCACAGCGACGGGGCTCTTTCTTGCCCCCTTGGTTTGTCCTTCGGCGGGTTGCCGAACTGGCAGCGGGGGGTACACTTAGCCTGACCTATTCACGCGCTGCGTGGCGGTTCGTGAACGGGTCGCCCTTCGGGCCGCGACGCGAGGCTCTCGCGGAGCGCGATCTGCCAAGGGCCCCGCCGCCATGAGGACAGGAGGATGATGAGCACAGAGCGTGCAGGTGAGGGACTCAAGCCTGGCAAGGTGCCGCCGGAGGTGCTGGCGCGCCTGTTGGCGATTCCGCGCGAGTCGTGTGAGGACGTCCTGGTCGCGCCGGCGCCGGGAGAGGACGCCGCGGTGTTGCGCTCCCATGCCGGGCGCATGGTGGTGACGAGCGACCCGATCACCTTTCCGACGCCCCGTCCCGGCCACTTTGCGGTTTGTGTCAACGCCAACGACATCGCGGCGATGGGGGGCCGTCCGCGGTTCTTCACCATGACCCTGATGATGCCGCCGGGCAGCAGCAGCGAGGCGATTCTGTCGATCGTGCAGGACGCCATCGAGAGTGGTTCTCGGCAGGGCATCATCCTGATTGGCGGCCACACCGAGGTGACGGCGGCCGTGCAATGGCCGGTGGTCTCGGTGGCGATGCTGGGCGATCTGGTCTCGCCGGAGCCGTTGCGGACGGGCGGTGCGTGTCCGGGCGACGCGCTGCTCCAGGTCGGCTGCCTGGCTCTGGAGGGCACGGCCATCCTGGCGGCGGAGCATGGTGAGCGTCTGACGGCGGTGCTGGGCGCGGATCTCGTGCGGCAGGCTCTGGGTCGGCTCGAGGATCCCGGCATCAGCGTGGTCGGCCCGGCTCTTCGCCTGGCCGCCTCTGACGGGGTTCACGCTCTCCACGACCCGACCGAGGGCGGCCTGGCGACAGGCCTTCGCGAGATGGCCGAGTCGGCGGGACTGGGGGTCCGGGTCGATGCCGGGAGGCTGCTGCGTCTGCCCGAGACGGAGCCGATCTGCAGGGTGGTCGGCATGGACCCGCTGGGTCTGATCGCGTCGGGCTGTCTGCTGGCGGCGGTCACGGCCGAGGCGGCGTCGGCTCTGGCAGCCGATCTGCGGTCCTGCGGTTACGCGGCTGCTGTGGTCGGGCACTTCACGAGCGACCCGGCGCTGGTCCTGTGCGAGGCGGGTGGGGAGCGCCCGCTGCCCCGTTTCGGTGTCGACGAGCTGGCGCGGTCCTGACGGCGGTCATGGCGGACGCGGGGGCGGTGTTGCGGGCTGCAGTCGGTGGGGGCGTGCCGACTGCACGAATGGACATGGGGCCATGTCGGGGCTATAGTCAGAGATTGTGCAGCGACGCAAGAGGTGACCGGCATGGCTCCGCGGACTCTGTCTTCGACATGGCGTCAGTTGGAGAAACTGGCGCGCGGCGTCGTCTCTTCGGACCCTCCGGCGGAGCGGTTGCTGGTGCAGCTCGAGGACATTGCGGGGAAGGCCAATCGCTCGAAGGTCGTGGATGCCCTGCAGACGCTGTTTGTGATCGGCCATCCCGGCACGGACGACGTGCGGGTGAATTTCCTGGGTGGTCAGGCCGCCCTGGAGGAGGCTGAGGCCACCCGCTACGACGGCAGCGAGAAGCTGATCCTCGTGAACCCCGTCGGCGTGATTCGCTTCATCGACCAGTGCACGCGCTGCGTCGAGGATATGAAGACCCGCCAGGCGCGGGAGAGCTTCAAGCGCTACCGCCTGTGCGCCTATCAGGCCGAGCTGAGCAAGTTGCCCAGCCACCTGATGCTGTTCCTGACGCTGCTGCGTCAGGTCGGCACCATTGCCGAGGTTGGCCGCGCCGACCGTCGGCCGAGTCCGGGGAATGGTGTCGAGGCGGAGGAGGACACGCCCTACCTGATGTTGCTCTGGGCGTTCAAGCAGCTCGAGGCGGTGATGCGTGAGGTCAAGGGCATCAGCATCCGTTCCGACTACCGGATCCTGTGGTACGAATCGGACTGGATCACGGGTCGGCGCTGAGGTGGCGTGGCCCTGGCCTCGGACGGCGTGGGCGCGGCATCGGTGACCGCCTTGGGAGTGAGGCATGGCTTTCAGAGCACTGTCGGTTGGATTGGGCCTGGCGCTGGCTGCTGCCGGCGTGATGCTTGGGTGGGGACTCATCCGTGACGAGCGCCGGGCCAAGGCGCTGCCGCGGGCGCGGCTGGCCGGGGAGGCCTTGGCGGTCGTCTGTCTGGTCTGGTCGGCCTACCACGGCAGTCTGATGCTCGAGGGCGGCCTGGCGGTGTACCGGAAGGTCCTCTGGGCGATGGTTCCCGTGACCGCGATTCTGGTGTACGGCCACTTGGACTACCTCTTTGCCCGGGCGCTGGGCGGCGTGCTGGTTCTGACAGCCAGCCAGCTTATCCACGGCGCCTTTGCCGCACAGGTGCCGGGTCGCGTCCTGTACAGCCTGGCCTGCTATCTGGTTGGGCTCTGGGGGATGAGCCTGATGGCGTGCCCGTGGTGGTTCCGTGACCTTCTTCTCGGTGCCGTCCGCGGCGCCTCATGGCGGCGGCCGCTGGCGGCGGTCGGTTTGGCTTCCGGGGCTGTGTTTGTGCTGTGGCCGTGGCTGTCGCGGCAGGCGTCCTGAGTGCGGTGTGGTGTCGGCTGGCCGCAGTTCGGCCGCGGAGGGCGGGACCGGGCTGCGCGGCGGGGTGCCTGTGCAGCATGCGGCCCTCGCCGTCGTGGCGAGTGTTGTCAAAAAAAGTCGTGGGCACACTGGACAGGCCGGGGTGTTCCTGTATAGTCATAGACATCACAAGTGATCTGGAGATGGCGCCCGACAGCACCGAGACTCGCACAATCTAGACGCTCCTGAGATTACCTTCCCCGCCCTGGCAAGTTATCCCCCCCCCTTCTTCCCCTGACTTGCCGGGGCACTTTTTTAACCCCCGGGGCCGCGCTGACGCGGCCCTTTGGGCTCGGGACACGGACGGACCCAGCGCGGGCTGTGCCCGCAACCCAAGCGGGG
>JAAZBY010000123.1 GCA_012513595.1 Chloroflexota bacterium | reverse complement strand
GGCGGCGTTACCCCCGTTTCGATCATGCGGAGAGCCTGCCGTCTTTTAGACCCCCGGGGTCCGGCCTGCGGACAGGCCGAAGACCCCGGGGGGCGAGATGGCGGCGTCACCCCCGTTTCGATCATCCGGAGAGCCTGCCGTCTTTTGGACCCGGGGGTCGCGCCGTGCGAGACGGCGGCGTCACCCCCGCCGCCGCTACCCGCAGGGCTCGCCGCCGGCGCCGCGTTTGGTCGCCCCCCGCCAGCCTGCTATACTAGACCCGACGCCTTCTCTTTGTACACACCAACCCCCTGGAGGGCCTTGTGCTCGGACGCTCAGCCGGTTTCCGCTTGAGCCTCACCAAAACCCGCGAATCCTTCTTTGGCCGCATTAGCGGCCTCTTTCGCGGCGACAAGATCACCGAAGACACCTGGGAAGAGCTGGAAATGCTGCTCATCCAGGCCGATGTCGGCGTGCAGACCACCATGCAGCTCGTCGACGAGTTGCGCGCCATGGTCGCCGATGGCCTGGCCAAAACGCCCAGCCAGGTGCAGACGCTCCTCCAGGAGCAGCTGGTGGCCATGCTGCGGCGCGTCCAGCGGCCTTACCTGGCCATCCACCGGCCGCTGGCCGTGGTCCTGGTGGTGGGGGTCAACGGCTCCGGCAAGACGACCTCTATCGCCAAGCTGGCCAAGCTCCACCG
Source organism: Chloroflexota bacterium (assembly GCA_012513595.1). The sequence continues at coordinate 9,473 of JAAZBY010000123.1, read as the reverse complement.
GGACCAGGGCCAGAAGGTCATGCTCGCCGCCGGCGATACCTTCCGCGCCGCCGCCGCCGACCAGCTGGAGATCTGGGGCGAACGCGTCGGCGTCCCCGTGATCGCACACCAGCCGGGGGCCGACCCGGGCGCGGTGGCCTACGACGCGGTACAGGCCGCCCAGTCGCGCGGGGCCGACGTCCTCATCGTCGACACCGCCGGCCGCCTGCACACCAAGTTCAACCTGATGCGCGAGCTGCGCAAGGTGCGCGAGGTGTTGCGCCGCCAGGTCCCGGGGGCGCCCCACGAGATCCTCCTGGTGCTCGACGCCACCACCGGCCAGAACGCCCTGACCCAGGCCAAAAAGTTCCGCGAATCGGTCGACCTCACCGGCGTGGTGCTGGCCAAGCTGGACGGCACCTCCAAGGGGGGCATCGTCTTTGCGGTGGCCAACGAGCTCAACCTGCCGGTGATGTTCGCCGCCACCGGGGAGCAGGTGGACGATTTCGCCGTGTTTGACGCCAAACAATTCGTGGCGGACCTGTTCTAGGCCGCGCACGCGCCTTCCCGCCACGCTGACCGCTAGAGGATGGATGACCATGGACGACCAACAACCCGACCTGCACGGCATGCTCGCCGAGATCACCGATCTGATGGAGCGTCTTTGACCTGGCGTCCAAGGAAACGGAGATAGCCCGCATCCAGGACGTCTCCGCCCAGGACGGCTTCTGGGATGACCCGGAGAGCGCCCAGGGCCTCATGCAGCAGCTCTCCACCCTCGAGGGCGAGGTGGGCGAGTGGCGCGAGATGGCCGAGCGCGCCACGTCGCTGACCGAGCTCGCCGAACTGACCGCCGAGGAGGACGACCCCGCCCTCCAGGCCGAGATCACCGCCGACGCCCGCGCGCTCGAGCGGCACCTGGCCCAGATGCGCCTGCGGGCCATGATGTCCGGCCCGCACGACCGGCGCGACGCCATCCTCACCGTCTATGCCGGCGCGGGGGGCACCGAGTCGCAGGATTGGGCCGAGATGCTCCTGCGCATGTACCTGCGCTGGGCCGAGCGGCGCGGCTTTGCCGTCGAGGAGATCGACCAGGCCGAGGGCGATGAGGCGGGCATCAAGTCGGCCACCGTCGAGATCCGCGGGCGCAACGTGTTCGGGCTGCTCCGTTCGGAGCGGGGCGTGCACCGCCTGGTGCGCATCTCTCCGTTTGACAACCAGCACCGCCGGCACACCTCCTTCGCCCTGGTGGAGGTCATCCCCGACGTGGCCGGCGAGATCGAGATCGACATCAAGCCGGACGACCTGCGCATGGACGTCTTCCGCGCCTCAGGCCACGGCGGGCAGAACGTGCAAAAGAACTCCACGGCCGTGCGGCTGACCCACCTGCCCACCGGGCTGGTGGTGTCGTGCCAGAATGAGCGGTCGCAGCTGCAGAACCGCGAGCGGGCCATGGCCGTGCTCACCGCGCGCCTGTACGACCTGGAGCTGCAAAAGCAGGAAGAGGAGACGGCCCGCCTGCGGGGCGAGCACATCACCGCGGGCTGGGGGAACCAGATCCGCTCGTACGTGCTGCACCCGTACCGCATGGTGAAGGACCTGCGCACCGAGTGGGAGTCGGGCAACCCGACCGCGGTGCTGGACGGGGAGATCGACGGCCTCATCGAGGCCTACCTGCGCCACCAGGTCGGCTCCGCCTAGGCGGCACCCCCTCTGCCGGCCTCCGAGAGGCTACTCGCCTTCCAGACCCCGGGGGGCGTGTGGTGCGGGGGCGTGGGCGCGAACGCGGCAACTGTGTCGCTCTTGAGACCATCCCGCCGCCCGTTCTGTGCTATGGTGACACTGACGCCAGGTGACGCCGCCTGTGCAACATACCGTCCCTCGGCCCCGGCAGGTGCCCGTACCTGGCCGGGGCTTTGTGTTCTCGGTTGCCCGTTGGGCAGGAGGAACGACCATGGCACGCTCCACGCAGCAGATCTTTCGCGAGCATATGGCCGCCCTGGAGCGGGGTGACCTTCCGGGGCTCATGGCGGACTATGCCAAGGACGCCGTCCTGATCACCATGGATGCCGCCTTCGAGGGCAAGGACGCCGTGCAGGGGTACTTTGTCGGCGCCTTCAGCGCCTTCCCCGGCATGAAGATCAAGACCACCGGGGAGCGCGTGCACGGCGACATGGTCCTCTGCACGTGGACCGCCGATGCCCCCAAGGCCAAGATTCCGGCGGGCGTCGATACGTTCATCATCCGGGAGGACAAGATCCGGCTGCAGACCTGCTGGTACACGGTAGTGCCCAAGTAGGCCGCCCACAGCACGACCTCCGGGGTCTTGGCCCGCAGACGGGCTCGGGACCCCGGAGGTCCAAAGGCGGCGACACTCCCTTTGCCGGCATCCGGCAGGCTCCCCGCCTTGCAGAACCCCGGAGGTCTGCGGGCGGCGAGGCCCGCCCCTTTTACCAGCCGCTGGCCGTGAACACGGCCGTCAGCATCTCCTCGCGCTCGGCCGCCGTCATGGGGCGCGGCCGGGCATAGTCCTCCAGCATGTAGGTCAGTAGCTCCGTCGAGATGTGCCGGCCCTGGTAGACCACGTGCCGGTCCACAAACTCCTGGCGGGTGCCCAGGGTGCGCATCTGGTCAAAGAACAGGTTCCCCAGGCCGTAGTGGATGAACCCCCCGTTGTAGAACTCGATGGCCTGCGGATGGTGCGCCTGGCTCCCGGAGACGATGCGCGCCCCCGCGTCGACCATCCCGCGAAAGTCCTCCCGCTGCTGGTCGGTCGGCTCGTAAAAGTAGAACTCCCAGTACTGGAAGGTGGCTATCGGCACGTCCACCTCCTCGGCCAGGCGGCCCAGCTCACCGTGCATGAACTCCCAGTTGCAGGGCGCCGCGCCGGGCCGGTCAGCAGTGGCCCAGGCGTACCCGGGGCCGACGGGGTTGCAGCCGATGAAGGAGAACGAGTTCCCGTTCGAGTCGATCTCCATGGCCCGGGAGGCGTCCTCCAGGTTGGCCCCGCCGCCATAGTAGGGCCAGCCCTCCTCGTTGTACATGGCCAGCGTCTCCAGCGTGGCGGCGTCCCCATAGTCCTGGAAGTGGTTGCCGGTCAGCTCGATGAAATCGGTGCCCACCTCCCGCAGGAGGTCGATGTACCGCTGGCTGGAGCAGAACACCAACGACTCCTGGGCCGGGTCGGCCGGCGGGCACTGGGAATAAAAGGGCACCTCGTTGGAGATGTGGGTCAGGTCGGCCGAGGCCAGCGTCGCGGCGATGTCCTGCCCGGGGAAGAGGATGCCCCGCGTCTCCATGGCGTTGGCGGTGCCGCGCACCAGGGCGGTGACGCCGGTCATCATCAGGACGGTCATCTCCTCGGTGACGCGGTTGGTCAGCGGCGCCTCGGCGGCCAGGGCGGCGGCCAGCTCGTCGGCGCCGGCGCCCTCGGCGCCCACCGTGAGGGTCAGCGGCCAGCGGGCGGCGTCGAGGTCCTTGTCCAGGAGCGACAGGCCGTCGACGCGCAGCGCCTTCCAGCGCGGTTCGAGCATGTCAAAGGGGAGCACGGCCCAGGCGTGGGGGCGCGCCTCCCAGGCGCGGTCGACCAGCTCCTCGGCGGGGGCCACGGTGATGGGCGCCGCCTCGGAGGGGGCCCCCAGGATCTCACCGAGGGCGGCCAGGGTCGCCTCGCTCACCAGGAGCGTCGGGGCGGTGCCGTCGCCCGAGATCACGCTGAGCGCGGCCGCGTCACCCTTCCAGAAGGCCTGGATCGCCTCCCAGGTGACCTCGTCGGCCAGGGTGGGGAAGGGCGCCGCCACGGCATAGATCCAGGTGGCCAGCGGCTGGCCCAGGCCGGCCGCCACGACGAGGGTGGCCGCGTCGCGGGAGGGCGCCGTCTCGGCACCGATGGCCGCGAGGGCCTCGCCGAGGGGTTCGGCCAGCGCCGGCGCCAGGGCGGGGTCCAGCCAGGCCAGCGGGGCGGGCACGGCGGTGGGCGTGGGGAGGGCGGTGGGCGGCGGGGTGGCCGTCGGCGGCGCGGTGGGGGCGGCCGTCGGCAACGCCGTGGGCGCCGCGGTGGGCGCGGGCGGGGCGGCGGGCGTCCGCGTGCAGCCGGCCAGGAAGGCTGCGATCAGGAGGAACCAGAGAGCGTTACGCCATGGTGTACGGTGCATGTGCCTCTTCCTCTGCGCTGATGGGTGGCCCCCGAATGGGCCCGCAAGGCGCCCACCAGTATAGCACAACCCCCCGAGGCGAGACAGCCAGCCCCCGCCACGCCCGGGCGGCCGAATGGAGACGGGACTTGCAGGAAAGTCAGGATTGACAGGATTGACAGGATTGACAGGATTGGGAGGATTGACAGGGCCGGGCAGGATTGGGAGGATGGGTAGGATGACTGAGAGCGGCAGAGGCTTGGCCAGGATCAGACACCCTACACACACAAGAGCAGGTCCGCCCATTCCCAAAGTCCTGTCAATCCTGTGAATCCTGTGAATCCTGTGAATCCCCTCCCACCCCCGGTCGGCCGCCCCCCGCGCTTGCCTCAGGGCGGCGATCCCTGCATAATGTCCCCAACCACGCACCCGCGTTGCGGTTCCTAAAGAAAGGATGCATGACCAAGATGTCCAACGCACTGACCGCTGAACTGTACCGTCGCATCAATGCCCTGCCCATCGTCGATATCCACACCCACGTGGAGTGGAAGACCGGCACCGCCGCCTCCATCGGCGATATCCTCTCCTACCACTATTACACCGAGCTCACCAACTCGGCCGAGTTCCAGGGCGGGGTCTTTCCTTTCGGCAAGCCCGAAGAGCTGACCCAGCAGGTGATGCGCAAGCTGCCCTTTATCCACAACACCGTCCAGTACGACTGGCTGATGACCATCTCGCGGGAGTACCTCGGCATCGCCCCCTCGGAGTGGCGCGTCGAGAACTGGCGCGCGATCTTTGACCGCTCGGTCAAGATCATGGGCCGCCCCGAGTGGCGCCAGGAGATGATCCAGAAGTCCAATATCGTGCGCGTGTTCCTCACCAACCAGTTCTACGACGACCTCGAGGGCCTCGACGCGTCGTTCTACTCGCCCTGCCTGCGCACCGAGCCGTTCATCCTCTGGATCGACCGTCCCGAGGAGCGCGAGGCGATGGGCACGTTCCTGGGCCGGCCCATCCGCACCACGGCGGACTTTGTGGCCGCCATCGACAAGACCTTCGTCAAGTTCACCTCGCACGGCATGGGCTACGCGGCCATGTCGATCCCGTCCAACTTTAAGACCTACGAGGTGGCCGTCGAGGACGCCCAGCGCGTGCTGGACAAGGCCATCGCCGGTACCCCGCTCGACTGCTGCGAGCGCGAGCTGTGGGGCGCCTACGCCATGGACCGAATGTGCGACGCCTGCCTCAAGTTCGACCGTCCCTTCCACCTGATGATCGGCGTCAACCGGGACGTCTACGAGCACGGCGTGCCGGCCGGGCAGGACCTGTTCGACTCGGTGAACTCGATGGCCGGGTACGAGCACATCCTGAACAAGTATGTCGACGTCAAGTTCCCCACCGCCGTCCTGGCCGACACGTCGGGGCTGGAGCTGACCGCCGCGTCGTGGATTCGCCACAACGTGTTCCCCTCCGGGCACTGGTGGTACTCGAACCAGCCGACGGACATCGCCCGCGAGGTGGAGCGGCGCATCAACGCCGTGCCGCAGAACAAGATCATCGGCTACTTTTCGGACGCGTACTACTTGGAGTTCGTGCTGCCCAAGTTCCGCATGTACAAGTTCGAGCTGGCCAAGGCGCTGGCCAACCGCATGGAGCGCAGCCTGATCCACCCGAACATGGAGCCGTTCACCCTGGACGACGCCATGATCCTGGCGGAAAAGATGCTGGTCAAGAACCCGGCGGAGATCATCGGCATTCCGGGCCTGTAGCCCGGGCGCGTGTGTCAGAAAGGTCAGAGGGCCGGCCCCCCCGCGGGGCCGGCCCTCTGCTTGTGAGGAGCAAGGAGAAGAGGAAGAGGAAGAAGACAGGATTGACAGGATTCACAGGATTGGGGACCTGGCCCGGTCCCAGGCCTCCACGCCGGCCCCTCTGGAGTGCGGCAGCTTGCTGCCGCTCTTCCTGGCCTCCCGCCGCGCAGGCAGAGGGGCTTGCCCCGACCGGGGAGAGATGAGCAAGAGGACAGGATTCACAGGATTCACAGGATTGGGGACCTGGCCCGGTCCCAGGCGTCCACGCCGGCCGCTCTGGAGTGCGGCAGCTTGCTGCCGCTTTGGCCAGCCCGCCGCCCTGCAGGCAGAGGGGCTTGCCCCGACCGGCAAACCCGAGGCCATCCTGCGGTCCACCGCCGGCCGACGGCGAGGCTCCGCGCCGGCCTAGAGGTCAGCCGCGCGGCTTCGCGGTCAGCCGCGCGGCTTCGCGGTCTGCCGCGCGGCTTCGCGGTCTTACCGCGCAAGAGCGGCGCTGGGGCGCCGCACTCCATATCGGCCCGCGCGCGGCCCGTCTTCATGCCTGCCGGTGTGCGGCCCTGCGCACGTGGCGACTCCGCATCGGCCGGCCGGCGGGCCTGGCGTAGGACGGCGCCCCTACCGTTGTCATTCCGAGCGGAGTCCGCGGAGCAGCCGGTCCGCCGGCCGGAATCTCGTCTTTGCCTAGCTTTGCGCAGAGCAAGGCCAAGACGAGGTCCCAGCCGGAGGACCGGCGGCTCGAAGACTCTGCTCGGGACGACAAGGCGCGAGGCCTGCCGCGGCCCCTCGGGCGGCGCCCCTAGCCCCTGGCGATGGCCCCGGGCGCCCCTCCAGAGCTATCCTCCAGTCCTGTCAATCCTGTCAATCCTGTCTCTCTTCTCCCCCCATCCCCAGCGCCGCGCGCAGGTAGCGGCCGGTGTGCGAGCCCGCCGCGCGGGCCACCTCCTCCGGCGGGCCCTCGGCCACCAGGCGCCCGCCCCCCTCGCCCCCCTCCGGGCCCAGGTCGATGACCCAGTCCGCCGCCGCGATCACGTCCAGGTTGTGCTCGACCACGACGACGCTGTGCCCCGCGGCCACCAGCCGCAGCAGGACCTCTACCAGCCGGGCCGTGTCGGCCGGGTGCAGGCCGGTGGTCGGCTCATCCAGGAGGTAGAGCGTACGCCCCGCACCCCGCCGGCCCAGCTCACGGGCCAACTTGACCCGCTGGGCCTCCCCGCCGGAGAGGGTCGTGGCCGGCTGCCCCAGGCGCAGGTAGCCCAACCCCACGTCGGCCAGCAGCCCCAGGCGCGCCGCCGCGGCGCCGACCCCGGCGAACTCCTCCAGCGCCTCCGCCACGGTCATCTCCAGCACCTCGGCGATGTCGTGCCCGCGGTAGGCGATGGCCAACGTCCGCGCCTGAAAGCGCCGGCCGTGGCAGGCCGGGCAGCGCACCTCCACGTCGGGCAAAAAGTGCATCGGGATGGCCAGCGTGCCACTGCCCTCGCAGCGCTCGCAGCGCCCGCCCGGCACGTTGAACGAAAAGTGCCGCGCCGTGAGGCCGGCGGCCTGGGCCTCGGGCGTGGCGGCAAAGGCCCCGCGGATGGGGGTGAACGCCTCCGCATAGGTGGCCACGTTCGAGCGCGGCACCCGCCCGATTGCCCGCTGGTCGATGCAGATCACGCGGTCGAGGTGCTCCCAGCCGCTGATGGCGTCGTGCGCGCCGGGGGGCTCCGCTCCGCCCTCTAGCCGCTCGCGGGCGGCCAGGCCCAGCACGTCGCCCACCAAGGCCGACTTGCCCGCCCCCGAGACGCCCGTCACCGCCACCAGCAGCCCCAGCGGGATGCGCACGGTCAGGTTCCTGAGGTTGTGCGCCCGCGCCCCGTGGATCGTCAGTGCGGCCGGCCCCGGCGCCCGCCGGGTAACCGGCAGCGCCGCGCGCGCCGCACCGGCCAGGTAGGCGCCGGTGATGGAACCCGGCGCCCCGGCCACCTCCGCCGGGGTGCCGATGGCCACGATGCGCCCGCCCTGAGCGCCGCCGCCGGGCCCCAGGTCGATGACCTGGTCGGCCGCGCGGATCAGCTCCAGGTCGTGCTCTACCACCAGGACGGTGTTGCCCGCGTCGCGCAGGGCGCGCAGCACACCGATGAGGCGCTGGGTATCGCGCTGGTGCAGGCCGATGGTCGGCTCGTCAAGGACGTAGAGCACGCCCGTCAGGGTCGCGCCGAGCAGCGTCGCCAGGCGCAGGCGGTGGGCCTCCCCGGCCGAAAGCGTCGGCGCCGAGCGCTCCAGCGCCAGGTAGCCGACCCCCAGGCGCAGCACGCGGCCCAGGCGCTCGCCGAGCTCCGCGAGGATGGGGCCGGCGGCGCGCGCTTCGTCGGCGGGGAGCCGATCCGGCAGGGCGGCCAGCCAGCCGGCCAGGTCGGTCAACGCTAGGCCTGAGAGGGCCGGGAGCGGCTCCCCGGCCACCGTCACCGCGCGGCTCTCGGGGCGCAGCCGCGTGCCGGCACAGTCGGGGCAGGGGAGTGCCGTGAAGAGGCGATCCAGCCGGCGCCGGTAGGCGGCGTTCTCGGCATGCTCGGCGTAGCGGCGCTCCAGATTGGTGACCAGCCCCTCAAAGCGCCCCTCGGCCGAGCTGGCCGGCGGCCGCAGGCCCGCAAAGTGCCGCCGGAAGCGCGGATCCCCCGTGCCGTAAAGGAGCAGGTCACGGGCGGCCGGCGCGTACTCGGCCACGGGCAGGGCGGGGTCGAACGGGAAGCCATAGTGGGCGGCGGCGCTCTCCAGGATGCGGCAGTTCCGCGCGATGTGGAACGGAAGCCAGCCCGCCACGGCGCCGGCGGGGATGCTCTTCGCCTCGTCGATGAGTCGGCCGACGATGGCCTGGCGCACCACGCCCAGCCCGGTACAGGTGGGGCAGGCGCCGGCCGGCTTGTTGAAGGAAAAGTCGGCCATGCCCAGCTCGGCCAGGGCTGCGCCGCAGTGGGGGCAGGGGACGGTGCCGGCGGGGGGCTCGTCAGCCGCCGCCTCGGCGGCAAGCGGCCCGTCGCCCGCCGCATCGGCGCCGGCGTCCGGCCAGCCCTCCGCGGGTTGGCCGAGGAGGGGCGGGGGCACGTCTGTTCCGCAGGCGGGGCAGGGGCGGTGCCCCAGCCGCGCGTACAGTACGCGCAGGTAGGTGCTGATCTCGGTGGCGGTGCCGACCGTCGAGCGGGGGTTCTGCGGCGTGGCGTATGGGCCCACGCTGACCGACGGGGGCAGGCCGCTGATGGCCTCGACCGGCGGCCGGCTCAGCCCCCAGGAGAGCAGGCCGAGCGCCTCCAGGTACTGGCGGAGGCTCTCCTGGTGGAGGATGTCGAAGGCCAGCGTGGACTTGCCCGACCCCGACACCCCCGTGAGGGCCACGAGGCGGCCCCTGGGTATCTCGACGGTGACGTGACGGAGGTTATGCAGGTGCGCGTTGCGCACCGTGATGGTGGGGTGCATACGGGCAGCCTCCCGATGGGGCGAAGAGGGAGAGGACAGGACGGACAGGATTGGGGACCTGGCCCGGTCCCAGGCCTCCACGCCGGCCCCCTGGAGTGCG
>JAAZBY010000122.1 GCA_012513595.1 Chloroflexota bacterium | reverse complement strand
GTCGCCTTGCCAGCGGGAAGTGCAATCCGTGTCCAGTGTAGGGCCCCAACGGCCATACGAGCGCGGCTGCGGGCCTCCATAAGGTACGTCGGAAGGTTGGCACTACTGGCACGGTAGGGGAAAAAGCAGTTCATCGAGCCGATCCAGTCTGCCGCGGCGCTCACACCAGCCAATAGTGTGGCCAGCGTATTGCTTGCCTCGGTATCCTCTGGCCAGGTGATGGTAACTGGAGGCTGTAGTGCCTGCCGGAGGGCTGCGGTGATGTCCTCGCGGGATGCTGCCCATTCCCGCTCCCCGATCTGCCAGCGTCTCAGCGCCTGGAGTTCGAGCGGCGTTGGCCAGGTGCCGTGGTGTCCGCCGAGGGCCTGAGCTACCACCTGAGCCGCCTGAGGGGCGAGACCGACCTGGTGTTGCAGGATAGCAGGCAGCGTCTCTGTGGTAACCACGCCGTGGTAGCATGGCACCCCTGGTACCTGGCGCGGTAGCCCAAACCCCGCTTGTCGGAGTGGGGAAAGCGCTTCGCGACGAAGCATCTGGAACCCCGGACATGCCTTGCCGAGATCGTGGAGGCCTGCGAGAAAGGCTAGACTTTCGCGCGCGTCCGCCTGCGTTCCGCCCAGCCCGCCGGTAATCAGTTCTCTGGTGGAATCCGCCAGCGCGTCATCCCACAGAACTTCGGAAACGGCGGCTACGTCGGCTAAGTGATGGAGCAGTGCATGCGTCGGGTCGCCGACATCGCCGGGACGCAACGTTTTCCCCCAGAGCGCCCAGGGGTCCGCCATCTCACCTGCCCCCTTCCCCTAGTCCTCCCTGTACAGGCACGCCGTCTGGCGCGCCTCCTCGGCCAACTGCGCCCGCAGCCAGGCTGGCCCCAGGACTTCTACCTGCGGGCCCCAGCCGCGGATCCAATAGACCATCTCTTGCGGGTGCGCCACGGACAGGGTCAGATCTAGCCCGCCGTCCTGGCGCTCCACGACCTTCTGTGTCGGGTGCCAGATCGACTCGCGCAGGCGCCGCGTCACGGCGGGGGCGAAGCGCAGGCGCACCTCCTCGTCCACCTCGCCATACATGATGCCCCAGGCGCTGCGCAGGAGTGCCGGCCCGTCGAAATCCTCGGGCAGTTCATAGGTTTCCTCGAGGAGTGCCGCCTCGCGGATGCGTTCCACCTTGAAGGTGCGCAGCTCGCCGACCTCGTCGACATGGCCGATGACGTAGGTGGCATTGCCGGCCGCCGCCGGCTCCAGGAAGTAGGGCGAGAGGACATACTCGCTCGGCGCGTCGCTGGCGACCGACTGATGCCGGATGCGGACCTTCCGCCCGGTGGCCCAGCCCACGCTCAGCGTGCCGAGGATCTCGACCGAGACGCGGTCCTCAGCGTGGCCGCCCAGGTCGCGGATGGTGGCGTGGACGTGGCGGGCCAGCGGCTCGGGCAGAATGGTGGCCAGTTTGGCCAGCGCCTCGGCGATGTGCGGATCAAAAGAGTCGGCGTAGCGGGCCAGCAGGCGGGCGGCGAGGTAGAGGGCCACCCCATCGTCGAGGCTGAGGTGGACGGGGGGCAGGTAGTACCCCGAGATCACCCCGTAGCGGGGTGGGTTGCCCTCATCGTCCCACAGGGGAATGCCCAGGCCCTCGAGGTCGTGGACGTCGCGCTGGGCGGTACGGGTTGAGACCCCGGCGACGCGGGCGATCTCGGCCGCGGTGAGCCCGCGCGGGTGACGGTACAGCCAGTAGGTGAGCTTGGTGAGGCGTTGCGCTTTGGAGAGGGTGAGGTCGTCGGACATGGTTCCTCCTGGCGGTGTGAACTGCCTGAAGCATAGCATGGTGGCCCGACAGGGCCTGGCGCCGTGGGGGGTCCCGGTGCCGCGGAACCAGTAACAGAAACAACGAACCGGCCAGGGAAGGCGCACGAGCCGTGCCTAAGGGGCAGGCGAAGGCGCGGGGGCTCGGCAGAACGAGAGACAGCTGATCGCCCACGATGGGCACGGCAGGCCAACCACGGGGCATGGGCAGACAAAACGCGCCCGTAGGCGCCGGCACCGTAGTGGCCTCTTGGGCCAGGATGGACTGCGACTATACACGATAGCCCTCTACGTCGAGACGAGTATACCCTAGCACAAATAGCGAGGCAACGAGTCTGTACAGGATACCGGAGATACGCGGGGGACACCGGGTGGCGACGAGGAGGAATGCCACGCCGCACGGCTTTGGCGTGGAGCACCGAATGGGGCGGATGGGGGTCGAAGCCATATGGCCTTGCGGCCGGCGGGAAAAGTCCGTGGCGTCTGCCGGCCTGGCAGCGCCTCAGGGACTCATCGCCAAGACGCGTTCCGGCAACCAGTAGGGCGGATGGGGGTCGAAGCCATATGGCCTTGCGGCCGGCGGGAAAAGTCCGTGGCGTCTGCCGGCCTGGCAGCGCCTCAGGCACTCATCGCCAAGACGCGTTCCGGCAACCAGTAGGGCGGATGGGGGTCGAACCCGTATGGCCTGGCGGCCGGCGGGAAAAGTCCGTGGCGTCTGCCGGCCTGGCAGCGCCCCAGACACTCATCGCCAAGACGCGTTCCGGTAACCAGTAGGGCGGATGGGGGTCGAACCCATATGGCCTTGCGGCCAGCGGATTTTAAGT
>JAAZBY010000121.1 GCA_012513595.1 Chloroflexota bacterium | reverse complement strand
TCGTGGTCAAGAACGGCTTCAAGGGTATCCAGGAAGGCTACCCGTACGACTGCTGCGCGACCAACTATGAGGCGATCATCGACGACGCCACCTGGTACTGGGACGATCCGTCCCAGCACATGGACTAGATCCGCAACTGGCGGGGGATGGGCACAGCCCATCCCCCGCCAGCGCTTTGCTGGCCCGGCGCTTGACACGTGCCGGCCTTGCGCTAACATGCGCGGCAATGCTTGCCGATGTGGGCCGAATATGGGCCGGAACCGTTGACAACGGTACTGGCTTGCGGTAACATGTAGGCAAGAAAACACAATTGAGTCACATCTGCCCGAGAGAGCCAGATGCTTACCACCAGAGAAGTGGCCCGAATCTACGGCGTGACCACCACCACGGTACGTCGCTGGTGTGATTTCGGTCGTCTCCCCGGTGCCCAGAAGGTGGGAGACGGCTTTCGTGCCACCTGGGTCATCCCGGAAGAGGCTCTCACAGGGTTTGTGCCCCCAAGGCCTGGGCGTCCACAGCGACCGCCCCGGAGTGACTGATGGACGTCAGAACGCCCACCATTCCAGGTCCTGGGGGAGTTACGCGCCAGCCGTCTCTGGCGCTCAGTGCCGGTTGCCCCGAAGAAAAGAGTGCCGCGGGACCCGTAGCGTGCCGACCCCGGCCGGCGCGCAGTGTTTCCCCCGCGGACGACCCCATACGTTCTCATTGATAGGCAGCACCACGAATCGATAGTGCGCACAGCGATGTGCCGTTCCTTTACCAGGCGATAGCGTACGGCGAGGGCCCGCGAGGCCCCTCGGCGCGTGTTCTGGTACTTGGTGGCTCTCGGGTGCCTGTTGGCGCCATCCTCAGGGCGGTACGGGCGGGCGTCCCTGCCGTGCGTACGCAGGCCCTATGTGGCGACGGATCGGGCTGGCCGGGCACAGGCAGTGGCCTGTGTCCCGTGGGATTGGGGCGATGGTCTCTCCGGGTGCCTGGCGAGGTGCCATCCATGAAGAAACGGAGGCGAGGATGAGGGGAAACGCTGAGCACTCTCTTATCGGCTGGGAGCCCGTGGGCTGGGGCTTCTGGCTCAGGTGGACGCTGATCAGCCTGATCGGCTTCCTCCTGAGCTTCATCGGTGCCTTTGCGCTGGGTACCCTCGTAGGCCTGCTCGCCGTTTGGCGGGGTGTCGTGGGCCTCAACTTTGGCATCGGCCTCGCTGCAGCCCTGGCCGGCATACTGGTCGGCGCGGCGATCGGGTTCGTGCAGTGGCTGCTGGTACGGCGCCACCTGGCCCGCTCCGGGTGGTGGATCCTGGGGTCGGCCATCGGGGCCGGGGTGGGCGCGGCCGTCGCCCTGCTGGTGGCGGGGGCGGCCAACGGGCCAGTGGCCTGGTTGCTGGGCGGCCTGATCGGCGGCCTGATCGGCGGCGCCATCATCGGCTACCTGCAGTGGCGCGTCCTCCAGGATCATTTCGCGCCGGGCAACGCGCTGTGGTGGATCGGTGGCAGCGCGGCGGCCTGGGCCCTGGGGTTGCTTGTCATCGGCATGGGGATGGACTCGGCGGCAAGCGGCACGGCGAGCATCCAGCCCGGCATCGTCCAGGTGGGCCTGCTTGCCGTCCTCGGGGCGGTGCTGGCCAGCGGCGTTACCGGCCTGGTACTGATGCGGCTGCTTCGTCAGCCGGCCGCCACGGTCCGGCTGTCTGCCCGGGGATAACGGGGGCGGTACGACGGCATTCCCTGGGCAGAGCGGGTCGCGGACGCACAGTCGGCGCGCTGCGATGTCTTTTACATGAAAGGGGGGCGCGAGACGATCCACGAACGGAGAGGCTGTGGCGGCCAAGCACGCTCTTATGGCACCATCAAGGAGTAACGGGCCCTCTCTATCGGCAGTGCCGCCGAACGGATGTCTGCAGACAGCGAGCGTTACAACACAGAGGGAGGATCTTCCATGGCGAGTAGGAGAACACTCTTCTTGGGACTGGTCTTGGGGGCGGCTGCCTTGCTGCTGCTGGCAGGCCCCGCCCTCGCCGCGGAGCCAGATGGTCCAACCTTCGAGATCATCCTGCAGGTGGGCGCGGACGGCTCCTGGGCTATCCCCTCCTTCGGAGGCGTAGACCTGGGGCTCACTTCCAGCAACTTTGCAGCGCTCTCGAAGACGCTGAACCTGGGCCTGCAGGTGCCGACCATCGACGCACCGACGCTCAAGATCTTCTCAGACCAGGGCGTTCAGTCGCTGGCCCTGATCAAAGAGGGGCAGAAGATCAACGTTCTGGTGAACAACCAGCCCCTCTCCGCGGTGACCCTGGGGGATGAGGCGGTCGCAGCGGTCGGATCGTTCATTCCTGATCTCGAGGATATGTTGGCCAGCGTCAGCCAGGCCAACGTGTCCATCGGGGTGCAGCTCGCCTCCGCCGCCGGAGAGGTGCCGGCGCTGGACATCACCCAGCGGCTGGCCGCAGGCGCGGCCGGCGAGGCGGTGAACGCCATCAACCTGGGCACCACGATCTCGCCCGAGGGGCACGTGCTCTCGGTCGGCGGGCTGGGGCTCGATGAGCTCGGCCTACAGCCCATCCAGATCGACGCGTCCCTCCTGGAGCGGTTCGGCCTGAACCAGGTGCAGGCCAGCCTGACGGGCAGCGGCGTCACCGTGGCCGGCAACGGCGCTGAGTGGCTGCGGCTGGACTGGAACATGGACCTGCTCAAGGCGCAGGCCTACACTTCCTTCCCCACGATCACGGGCATGGCCATCAGCGATGAGAACAGGCGCCTGGTCGAGGTCGGCAGCGATTGGCTGTCGCAGACCAACATCCAGGTGCTCGCGCAGGTGGCGGCAGAGCCGCAAGAGGCCTTGCCCACCCTCCAGCTGGGCCGCCCGATCCTGGTTGAGCTCAAGAACGACAACAGCATCGCCGTCGAGGGGATCCCGCTGGCGGTCAACGTCGGAGCGCAGATCGGCGCCTACCGCAACCAGGTCCAGACCCTGTCGCTCAAGTGGGATGGGGCGCGCGCCCGCCTGTACCCGGTCGTGAACGACAAGAAGATGCCCTATCTCACCCTGGAGAAGGAACTGGTCTCCACGATCGGCACCACCTTTGTGAACAAGGACTTTGCCTGGGGTGACGTGGCCGATATCCTGGGCAACGTGGGCCTGACCGTCGCGGTGATGGGCGAGGGCGGCCCTGCGCCTGACCT
>JAAZBY010000120.1 GCA_012513595.1 Chloroflexota bacterium | reverse complement strand
CAGTGAACCGCCCCCGCTCTGCCATACGGATGCTGCGCGTCAGACGGGGTGCACGCGCCCCGTGCACCAGGCCTCCGCCTCACGGAGGAGCCGCTCCCCGGCCTCGAGGGAGGGCACACCGCTCACCGCCAGGCAGACGCCGTGCGGGTCAAGCGTGGCCATCACGTCCGGCACCTCATCGAGGGTGCAGGAGATCCACAGGGCCTTGCCCGCGGCCTGGGCCCGCTGGTAGACGGACAGCCAGCGCAGGTACCCCTCGTTGCCGGCGCCACACACCCACTGGAGGGCGTCCAGCTCGGGGATGGCCAGCAGGTCGTCGAGGTGGCGCAGGGCGCCGGGGCCGTCGAGGTGGTAGATCGAGCGGTCCAGGAAGCGGCACTCGTTGGCCAGCCCCTGCAAAAACACGTCGCGGAACATGGCCCCGCTGATCATGCAGGCAAAGTCGTTGGAGGGCACATAGTAGCGCCCCCACGCAGCCAGCGGCAGCCAGGTCGTGATGGGTTGCCCGGCAGCGTGCAACTTGTCATAAAACACGTTGTAGACGGCAAAGTAGTCGGTCTCCAGGCGGGCTAGCAGCGCCTTGACCTCGGCGGTGTGGGTGATCATGTCTACGGCCAGGTTCTGCGGGTCGCGCAGGGCGGCGATGGCATCGCCGCCGGGGTGCCAGTCCGTCATGCCGGTGATGAACCGGCCCCGGCCCGCCTCAAGCAGCGCGTCGGTCATCTCCTGGAGCGTCCGCAGAGAGGGGCTGGACCAGTCGAGGCGGATGCTATCGGCCGCGGCCCAGTCGTGCAGGATCGGATCGGTCCAGCTGGTCCCATAGTCGCCAAAGTGGATGGGGCAGCCATACAGGGAAGAAAAGACCTCCGGCCCCAGGTTGGGGAAGGCCGCCGGCAGCTGGTCCCCGGGAAAGTAGGCGTTCGAGAGCTGGGCCACGCGGAGCTCCGTCTGGAACTGCACGTCCAGCCAGCGATCGTCTGCAGTGGCATGGCCTGACTCGGGGAGGGGGACCCTGTCCTCCGGCGGCTTGGCCACCGTGTACTGGACCAGGGGACGGTCGAGGATCTCCCGCTCCCAGAACGCCTCCATGCGCGCTAGTGTCCGCTCGGCATCGGGTTTGAACTCCAGCTCTAGCAAGGTCTCCTCCTACCCACGGGGACGCGTGCGGCCGATCTTCGCCAGGCGCCCGCCTACGGCTTGCGCGTGTAGCCGAGCCGGCCCAGCCTGTGGCCCAGCGACCAGTATTCCCAGTTCAGAAAGCAGACGACGTCGAGTTTCTCGACGAGGATGTTGCCCTGCGCGTCGAGCGCGTCCTCGTCGACGTGCTCGGCCAGGACCTCGCCCAGGAACATGTCGTGGTCGCCGATCTCCTGGACGCCGATTACGCGGCACTCCAGGTTCACCGGGCACTCGGCGATTAGCGGCGCCCGCACGTGCGTGGCCGCGAGCGGCGTGAGGCCGTAGGCCGCGAACTTGTCCACCTGGCGGCCGGAGGTCGTCCCGCAGCGATCGACCGCCGCGAGGATGCGCGCGGTGGGCAGGTTCAGTACGAACTCGCCCGAGGCGCTGATCAGAGCGTGCGAGTAGCGCGACTTGGCCATGGAGATGCCCACGATGACCGGGCGCCGGATGCTCAGGTTGTAGGCTTCGCCGAGGGTGATGATGTTGGGCCGCCCTTCCCCGTCGGCCGAGGTGATCAGCGCGGCGGGCGAAGGGTAGACGGGGCGAACCGGTGGGATGCTGATCTTCATCGCGGCGCCGCGCGGCGCAAGGGGCCCTTGCGCTGCGCGGGTCTCCTTTCGGGCTGGGCAGGGTGGGGTCGTGCGGCCGATTATAGCGGGGCGCTAGGGCGGGGCCAAGCGGCGGTTGCGCCGACGGCGGGGCTGTCGTATCCTCGCGGTGCAAGCCAGCCGAGCGTACGCCAGAGGAGGCCTCCCATGAACGGCGCTGAGTATGTGGTGCGCACCCTGCGCGAGCGGGGCGTGGAGCGCGTCTTTGCCTTGTGCGGGAACGGACTAGCCCCCTTCCTGGAGGCCTGCGGGAAACTCCGCATGCCCGTGGTGGACACGCGCAACGAGCAGGCGGCCGCCTACATGGCCGACGCCTGGGGCCGGTTGACGGGGCGCCTCGGAGTGGTGGCCGTCAGCGCCGGCCCCGGGCACACCAACGCCCTCACCGGGCTGACCAACTCCTGGTGGGACGGCGGGCCGCTGCTCCTCATCAGCGGGCAGAGCGAGACGTCCACCCGTGGCCTCGACCACTTCCAGGAGCTGGACCAGGTGGCCATGGCCAGCCCGGTCTGCAAGTACGCCGCCCGGGTCGACGATGTGACCGCGCTGCCGAGTGCGCTCGACCAGGCCGTCACGCAGGCGCTGACCTCCCGCCCTGGGCCTGCCCACCTGACCATCCCCGAGGACGTGTTCCGGGCGGAGGTGGCGGTCCCGCCGGCGCCGACGCCCGCGCCGGCCGTCAGGGTGGCGCCGTCGGGGCGCGCGCCGGTGGCGGACATTCGCGCGGCCGCCGAGATGCTCGCCGAGGCCGAGCGCCCCTTCCTCATCGTGGGCAGCGGGGCCTTTTACGCGGGCGCCTGGCCGGCGCTGCGCACGCTGGCGGAGGTCACCGGTATCCCGATCGTCTCGCACATCTGGGATCGTGGCTGCATCGAGGAGCGCATCCCGCAGTACGTCGGCGTCACCAACGACGAACTGAACGGCGCCATGGCCATGCTGGCCCAGGCCGACGTGGTGCTGACGGTCGGGGCCCGGCTCGACTACCGCGTCGCTTTCGGGCGGCCCCCGGGGCTGAGCGCCGCAGCACAAGTCATCCGCGTGGAGGCCGACCCTCGCGAGGCTGCGCGCGGGCGCCCCGTCGACCTTCGCCTGGTGGGCAACCCCGCCGCGGTGCTCGAGGTGCTGGGGCGCGAGGCGGCCGCCCGGGGCGGCTGGGCGAACGGGGAGTGGTTGGCGGCCGTGCGCCGCAGCCACGAGGCGCTCAAGGCGGAGTTCGCCCAACTCTGCCAGGGCGACGAGTGCCCGCTGCCCGGCCTGCGCATCTGCCAGGAGATCCAGCCCTTCCTTGAGCGGGAGGTCACCTTCCTGATCGACGGCGGCAACATCGGCCGCTGGGCGCACCTATGGCTGTTCGACAGGCATCCCTCCCACTGGTTCACCTGCGGGGCGAGCGGTGTCGTCGGCTGGGGGGTGCCGGGCGCCGCGGCCGCGCGGCTGGCGCGGCCCGACCATCCGGTGCTGCTGCTCAGCGGGGACGGCTCGGCCGGCTTTACCTTCACTGACGTGGAGACCGCCCTGCGCTTCGGGACGCCCTACGTCATGGTGGTCGCCCATGACGGCGCCTGGGGGATCGTGGCCGATGCGCAGGACCCGGCCTGCCGCGTGGCCTCAGAACTGGGTGAGGTGCGCTTTGACCGCCTGGCCCAGGCCTTGGGGGCCAGGGGCGTCCTCGTGGAGCGCGCTGCAGACCTGGCGCCCGCCATCGAGGAGGGCCTGGCGCGCGACACGGTGACCGTCATCCAGGTGCCCACGGTGTTGGGTGGGCTGCCGGCCTACCGGCGTTAGGCGGCGCAGCGAAGCGCCATTGCCGACATAGCCGACGGTTGCATCTTGGGGCGTTAGGGGGTATCATACAACAAGTGCACTCGTGGTGGCAGAGGCGCCCGCGGACGCTGCGTCTGCCACCTTCGTTACCGGACGGGCTCGCCCAAGGAGCCTTAGGGAGACAGAACAGGAGAAACCATGGGAAAGGTAGCAATTCACGGGTTCGGGCGGATCGGTCGCTCGCTGCTCAAGGCGGCGCTGCGCGACAAGCTCTTTGTGCCCTTCTCGATCTCCGACATCAAGGACCTGCCCACGCTGGCGGCCCTTTTCAAGGCGGACTCTAACTACGGTCTGTGGCCCGAGGACGTCACCACCACGGCGGACGGATTCGTCATCGGTGGTCGCGAGAT
>JAAZBY010000119.1 GCA_012513595.1 Chloroflexota bacterium | reverse complement strand
GTTGGGCCTGGTGGCCACCAACGACGTGCACTATGTGCGGCGAGAGGACGCCGCCGGGCAGGAACTCCTCCTGGCCATCCAGACCAACACCACCCTCTCGGACCCCACGCGGATGCGCATGGGCGGTGACGATTTCTACCTCCTCTCGCCGGAAGAGATGGGCGTGCTCTTTGCCGACCTTCCCGAGGCGCTGGAGAACACCCTGCGCATCGCCGAGCGCTGCAACGTGGACCTCTCTTTCCAGGGCTACCACCTGCCCAAGTTCACTGTCCCCGCAGAGTACACGGCCGCGACCTATCTCCGCGAAAAGTGCGAGGAGGGGCTGCAGCGGCGCTACGCCGAGGTCACCCCACGCCTGCGCGAACGGCTGGACTATGAGCTGGGCATCATTCACGACATGGGCTTTGATGACTATTTCCTCATCAACGCCGACCTCACTCACTGGGCCAAGAACGAGGCCAAGATGCTGGTGGGGCCCGGGCGCGGCTCGGGGGCCAGCAGCCTGGTGGGCTACTGCCTGGGGATCACCGAGCTCGACCCGGTGGCGCTGGACCTGCTGTTCGAGCGCTTCCTCAACCCCGGGCGCGTGACGATGCCCGATATTGACCTCGACTACCCGGAAGATCGCCGCCAGGAGGTCATCGAGTATCTGACCCAGCGCTACGGGGCAGACAAGACCTCCCAGATCGCCACGTTCGGCACCATGGCGGCGCGCGGCGCCGTGCGCGACGTGGGGCGGGCGCTCGGCGTCCCCCTCGACGAGGTGGACTATGTGGCCAAGCTGATCCCCTCCGGCCCGGGGAAGACCATCAGCGACGGCCTTGAGACGGTTCCCGAGCTAAAGGAGCTTTACGAGGCCAAGCCGCACATTCGCCGGCTGATCGACTATGCCCTTTCGCTGCAGGGCATCTCACGGCACTTTTCCACCCACGCGGCGGGGGTCCTGATCGCCGACAGACCTCTGGTAGAGTATGCCCCGCTGCAGCGCGCGCCGCGCGGCGACGGCATCGTGTCGCAGTACACCATGGAGGACGTCGAGCTCGATCTCGGCCTGCTCAAGCTTGACGTCCTGGGCCTCTCCACGCTCACGGTGTTGGAGCGCTGCTTTGGCTGGATCCAGCGCACCACCGGCGACACGGTCACCCAGGCGTCGATCCCGCTGGATGACCCGGAGACCTTTGCGCTGCTTTCCACCGGTGAGGTGACGGGGATCTTCCAGGTCGAGTCGGGCGGCATGCGCCGCACCCTGCGGGACATGGCCCCCACCGAGTACCGCGACATCGTCGCCGTCCTGGCCTTGTACCGGCCGGGGCCGATGCAGTTCATCCCCAACTATATCGCCCGCAAGTACCAGCGTGAGGAGATCACCTACCGCCACCCCCTGCTGGAGCCGATCCTGGCCGAGACCTACGGCATCATCGTCTACCAGGAACAGATCATGCGCATCGCCGCCGACCTGGCCGGCTATTCGCTGGGCGAGGCCGACCTGATGCGCCGCGCGGTGGGCAAAAAGAAGGCCGAGGACCTCGAGGCCCAACACTCGCGCTTTATCAAAGGTGCCCAGGAGCGGGGCGTGCCGCGTGAGGCCGCCGAGGGGATCTTTGAGGACATTGAAAAGTTCGCCAACTATGGCTTCGTCAAGACGCACTCGGCGGCCTACGCCGTCATCACCCTGCACACGGCCTACCTAAAGGCCCACTACCCGACGCAGTTCCTGGCGGCGCTCCTCTCGGTGGAGCGCGGCAACCTCGAGAAGGTGGGCGCGCTGATCGCCGAGTGCCGGCGGCTCGGGATTGAGGTGCGCCCGCCCGATATCAACCGCTCGCTCGTGGACCACGGCGTTGAACCGGCGAACCTCCCTGAGGGGCGCCTGGTGAGCGATGAGGACCTGCTGGGCGCCGAGCCGCTGGCGATCCGCTACGGCCTGGGCGCCATCAAGAACCTGGGCGAGGGCGTGGCGGAGGCGATCGTGGCGGCCCGCGCAGAGGCGCCCTTTGCCACTATCGATGACCTGATCGACCGGGTCGACCTGCGCCAGGTCAACAAGCGGATGCTCGAGTGCCTGGTGCGCGCCGGCGCCCTGGACACCCTCGGCGAGCGCGCGGCGCTGTTGGCCTCGCTGGACGGCATGGTGGCCGAAAGCGGGCGCATCCATAGGGCCAGGGAGATCGGCCAGCAGACCCTGTTTGACCTCGGCCCGGCCCTGGGCAACGGGGCCGGGTTCGGCGTGGCCAACGGGGTGCCGCCGCTGCCAGAGAAAGAACGCCTGGCCAACGAGAAGGAGCTCCTGGGCACCTACATGACCTCGCACCCGCTCGACGCCCTGCTGCACTACCGGGACGATACGCTGCTCTCCATCGCCGACCTCAACGAGTCTCTGGCCGGGGAAAGGGTCAAGGTCGTGGGCGCCGTGAACGGGCTCCGCGAGATCACGACCAAGAAGGGCGACCGCATGGCCTTCGTGCAGATCGAGGACCTGACGGGCACCATCGAGGTGACCGTCTTCCCGCGGACGTATGAGGAGGTCGCCGCGGTTCTGGCCCACGAGGGGCCCGTGATGGTGGAGGGCAAGGTGGACCTTCGCGATGACCGCTGCCAGCTGGTGGCGGATGCCGTGGCCGAGTTCCGCTTGCCCAGGAACGGCAACAATGCCGGGCCTCGCAGGCGCACGCCCAGGCGGCTCACGGTGGAGGTGCCCCTCGGCTCCGACGAGCAGCAGGCAGCCATGCTGGCCGGGCGGATTCTGTACATCCTCTCTCAAAACGAGGGATCGGTGCCCTTTGGCCTGCGCCTTTTCGGCGGGGCGGGCGCCGTCGATATCGACTTTCCCAACGTGCGCACCGCTCTCTCCCCTCAGATTGAACAGGAGCTGGCCGGGCTGGTCGGCAGCGAACACCTGACCATCGACTGGGCCTAGCCGCAGCGCAGACCCGGCAGACGACAGGCCCTCCATCGCTAACCAGCGACGGAGGGCCTCGTGCATTCTCAGGAACGGTCGGGGATCAGTCCAGGAGGCGCAGGACGCCGATGACGCGCCCCTGGATCTCCAGGTTGCTGGGGTGCACGTAGATCGGCTCCATGAGCGGGTTGGCCGGCTGTAGGCGGACCATCTTGTGGTCCTGCTCCCAGTAGATGCGCTTGAGGGTGGTGGCCTTTTCGTCCTTCAGCCAGGCGGCCACCATCTCACCGTTCTCACCGGACTGCTGGTGCCGCATGATGACGATATCCCCGTCATTGATGAGGGCGTCGATCATCGAGGTACCCCGCACGCGCAGGGCGTAGACGTCTTCCGCGTCTCGAAGCAGGTCAGGAGGTAGCGCGATCTGCTCATAGTCGGTGGGCGCAAAGTCACTGTCAGGGAAGGGGATCGGCTCACCGGCAGCGATAACGCCGAGGACCGGCACCAGGAACTGCGGGCGCACGCCCCGAGCCTGGAAGGCCTCCTGCTCGGCGTAACCGAGCGCGTCGTCATCATCCTCGACCAGGCGCAGCCCGCGTGAGACCTCTGGGTCACGCGCAAGGTAGCCCTTGCGCTGCAGCACGTCAAGATTGTAGCTCACCACCGAGGTGGAGGAGATGTTAACCGCCTCACCGATCTGGCGGATGGAGGGAGGGTAGCCGAACTCGCCGACGAACTCCCGGATCATCTCCAGCATTCTGTTCTGCCGCGAGGATAGCTTGCCTGGATTGCCCACGGCCCGGGCTCCTTTCACTGACCCTGCACCGCACTGTAACCAGTATAAAGGAACATTTGTTCTATGTCAAGCAAGGGATCTGCTGCGGGGCGCGCTTGGCTGCCGGCAGTCTGTTGACACAGCGCCCCCCTTGGGCTACCATGCCTGCGCCTAGGAAGGCACGCCGCTTTCTCGACGCGAACGCTCCTGTCCACGGTTCTGCGCGGTACCCCGGGGGAAGATGAAAGCAATCTTTGTCCACAGAGACACCTTGCTGCGTGACAGCAACCTGATCGCCCCGCCCGATCCCACCCAGGCGAGCCTGGCGCCCTCCACGCTTGAGGCGGTCCGTAACCTCGGCGGCGGCGACACGCTCCTCTTCCTCTATGCCGGGTGCGACGCGCCGGCCGGCGAGGCCAGCGCTCCTCCCGCACTCGGCGTGTTGGCCAGGCAGGTGGAAGCGGCCGGTGGGCGTATCGATGGGCTGATTACCTGCCCGCATGCGGCCGGCTCCGGCTGCGGCTGTTGGGGCTCGGAGGCCAAAGCTCTCTGGGGCGCTGCTAGCCAGTTCGGCCTGCGCCTCAACGAGTGCTATGTGATCGGCGATTCAGGCGCCGACGTGGCCAGGGCCTACGGCACCGGGGCGCGCCCCATCATGGTGCTCAACGGGCGCACCCTCGGCGAGGTGCTCGGCAGGCTGCCCGACCACAAGGGCTTCCCCGTCGCCACGGACCTGAGCATGGCAGCCGGCTATGTCGGCGTGGAAGAGGACATCACCCACCAGCTGGGGCACCCCCGCGCGGCGGCCCTCGCCCAACCGGAGGACATCCTCTTCGGGCCGGCCGAGGACCTGCCGGCTGTGGCGGTGATCTCTCCGCTGGCGCGCAACCTGCAGGTGCAGTTGAACCGCTCACGAGCCCAACTGCGCGACGTGGCGCGCTGGCTGAGCTTCTTTGTCCTGGGGGCGCTGGGCCTCACCCTGGGCATCGCCTACATGATGACGCACCTGTACCGCGTGCAGCCTTTCCCCGAGTACGTGTACTATCTCACGTTGCAGTTCATCTCGCGGCCGCTGCGCGGGGCGCTGTTCATCGTGCTGG
>JAAZBY010000118.1 GCA_012513595.1 Chloroflexota bacterium | reverse complement strand
CCGCCTGCAAGGCGCGCACGGCCTGGGGGCCGTGGTCCGGGCAGTAGGAGGCCAGGATGAGCACGTCAAAGGGGACGTCCAGCAGCGCATCGAACGTCGGGGTCAGGCGTGCCTCGGGATAGCGGGCGCTGAATGCGGCCGCCAGCGGCCCGGCTGCGTCGCACCCGGCCACCACGCGGACGCCAGGGAGCGCGGCAGCAATGTCTGCCAGGTGCCCTCCGCGCCCCAGCCCTACCACGCCCACAGTCACCGGTCGTTCCACAGCGCTCCCTCCCCGTTCGCGCGCTCAGTTGCGCCGCTCGTCGTTGACCATCTCGCCGTCCTGCATGTGGATCACCCGGCGCGCCCGACCGCTGATGTCGGGATCGTGGGTCACCACGATGATGGTGAGGCCCTGCTCGCGGTTCAGCCGCTCGAGCAGTTCGATCAGGGCCAGGCCGGAGTGCGAGTCCAGGTTGCCGGTGGGCTCGTCGGCCAGGAGCAGGAACGGATCGTTCATCAACGCCCGGGCGATGGCCACGCGCTGCTGCTGCCCGCCGGAAAGCTCGGTGGGGCGGTGCCTGGCCCGATCGGCCAGGCCGACGAGGTCGAGGAGTTCCTGGGCCCGCCGCCGGTCTCCGTGGCCCTTCAGGTAGTAGTGGGGCATCTCGACGTTCTGCAGGGCCGTGGCCCGGTTCAGCAGGCTGTAGTTCTGGAACACAAAGCCGATGCCGGCGCCGCGCAAACGCGACACGCGCCGGTCGCCCATGGCTGTGACGTTCTCACCGTGCAGGCGATAGGTGCCCGCCGTCGGCAGGTCCAGGCAGCCGATCAGGTTCAGCAGCGTGGTCTTGCCCGAGCCGGATGGCCCCACGATCGCCGTGTACTCGCCCGGCCAGATCTGCAAGTCGACGGAGCGCAGGGCGTGCACGTCTACCTCGCCCATCTCGTACACCTTGCTCACGCCGACCAGCTCGACCAGGGGGCCTTGCGCCGCAGTCTTTTCTGTCATCATTCGTCCTCCGCCGATGCGTGCCGCTAGGCCAGGTGCCGCAGCGCCTGCGTCGGCTGCAGCCGCGCGGCCCGCCAGGCCGGGTAGATGCCCGACGCCACCCCCACCACCGTCGACACCGTCAGCGCGATGGCGACAATGTCGGCGGTTACCTTGACGTAGCCCTGCAGCTCGGTCACCAACATGCCCACGACGTACGATCCGGCCATGCCCAGGCCCATGCCGATCAGGCCACCCACCAAGGAGAGCAGCACCGCCTCCCCCAGGAACTGGGATAGGATATCGCCCTGCCGGGCGCCGATCGCCCGGCGCAGGCCCACCTCCCAGGTGCGCTCGCTGACGCCGACCAGCATGATGTTCATCAGCCCGATACTGCCCACCACCAGCGAGATGCCGGCGATGAGGGAGAGGACCAGGGTCATGATGTCGGTGATGCGGGTCATCTCCTCACTGTACTCGAGGCTGTCGTTTATCTGAAAGTCCTCCTGGGCGCCCTGCCCCAGGCCATGGCGCGCGCGCAGCAGCGTGTTGGCCTGCGCGACGGCGAACTTGCGCTCCTCGGGGTCGCGCGAGACAACCCGGATGCCGATCATGCTGATATCGTTGCGGGCGCCGGTGTGCAGCCGTGCCTGCGCCGTGCGCAGCGGCACCAGGATCGTGGAGGAGGTGCGGCTGTAGTCTTTGTCGCTCGCCAATACGCCGATGATGGTAAAGTTGTGGGTGCTCATGCCGTTGATGGTGATGTGCAGCGTCTGGCCGATCGGGTTGGTCCCCTCGCCAAAGAACTGCTTGACCAGGATCTGGTCGATCACCGCCACCGGCGCGGCGTTGGCCTCGTCGTCATCGTTCACAAAGCGGCCGCTGTGCACCTCACGGCGGTAGACGTGCAGCCACTCGTCCTGCACGCCGAGGACCTGCCAGACGGGCACCTGCTTGCCGCGGTACACCGTGGTGGCGCTGTTGATCTCCAGCTCCGGCGAGATGCCGTTCAGGCTGGTGCCGAACAGGCGCAGTGCCTCAACGTCCTTGGGGTCGATCTGCGGCTCCTGCGGGGCAAAGTCGGGCTCGGAGCCCATCTGCCCCTCGACGTACTTGCCGCCATCGCTGACAGCGACTTCTGCCATCATCGGCATCGACCCGCCATAGTTGACCGCCGGCCGCACCTCGATAGTGCCGCGCCCGAACACCTCCATCTGTTCCTTGGTGGAGCGGCGCAGGCCGTTGCCCAGTGAGACGATCATGATCACCGCGCCAACGCCGATGATGATGCCGAGCACCGTCAGGGCCGAACGCAGCTTGCTGCTGCCCAGGCCTTGGACGGCGAACCAGAGGTTGATGGGGCGCCGCATCAGTACATCCCTCCGTAGTACATGGGCATGCCTGAGCCGCGTGGTCCCATCATCGGGACGTTCACGACGTCACCCTCTTCGAGGCCCGCCACGATCTCTGTGTAGATGCCGTCCGAGATGCCGGTGGTGATGTAGCGCTTCTCCGGCTGGCCGTCAGCCATGAACATGACATAATCCCCCTCGGGGTCCGTGAAGACCGCGGCCGCTGGCACCACGAGGACGTCCTCCTTGGTGGCAGAGGGGAAGATGACGTTCGCGCTCATCCCCTGAAAGAGCACCAGGCCTTCCGCGTCGAACGCGATCGGCACCGAGAAGACGGTCGTGCCGTTCGCGTACTTGCCGTACAGGGGGATCTCCCCCACGCGCCCACGGCGGGGCGGCTCTCCCTGGAAGGCGTCGAAGCTCAGGACGACCTCCTGGCCCTCCTGAAGACGAGCGATGTCGATCTCGTTCACCTGAGCGACGACACGCAGCGACCCGGCGTCCTCGATTGTCCCCAGTGGTGCCCCCGCGGTAACGAGCTGACCGGGCACCACGCTACCCTCCGTGATCGCGCCGGTAAAGGGGGCCACCAGAACGGCGTTGTCCAGGGCCTTCTCCGCGTCGCGCACCGCACCCTCGGCCTTTAGCACCTTGGCCTGGGCCTCGGCCACTTTGGCGCCGAGCAGGTCGCTGCCGACCGCGGCGAGCGCCTCCTGCGTGATGGCCACCTTGGCCTCGGCCTTGGCCACGTCCGCCTCGAGCTTCTGGCGCTCGATGTCGCCCAGCCCCGCAGCAATCTGCGCGTCCAGGGCCGCCACCGCACGGGCCGCCACGGCCACGCGATGCTCGGCGGCACGCTTGTCCGTGTCGTACTGCATCTTGGCCAGGTCCAGCGACTCTCGCTTGGCGAGCATGTCGATGCGCAACAGCCAGGTGTTGTCGACGTCCTGCTCGCTCGGGTTAGGGATGGCGACCATCTCGCCGTGCTTGGCCTCCGCCAGGCTATAGATCCACTGGAGGTACTCGATCTGCTCCAGGCGGGCGCCGTCGTTGAGGAGCGCCTCCCGCTCGGCGCGGGCCGCGGCCAGCTCCTGGGCCGCCCGCGAGCGCTGTGCGGCGGGAGTGTCGCCTCCGGAGGAGTAGGCCGCCAGGGCGGCGCGCGCCTCGGCCAAAGCCTGTTCGGCGGCGGCCAGTTCGACCTCCAACCGCAGGCTCTCGGCGGCGTCGCTGGCCCCGCCCTGTAGCTCAGCGAGGGCTTCCTCAGCATTCTGCAGGGTAGCACGGGCCTTGGCCAGGTCCCGCTCGAGGGCGGCCCGGTCGAGTTCCACCAGCACCTGCCCCTCGGTAACGGGCATGCCGACCTCGATCAGCGAGGAGACCACCTCTCCGCCGGCCTGCTCAAACGCCAGCCTGGCCTCACGCGCCGGCGACACCGCTCCAAAGGCCGAGACGCCCTCCGACACGGAGCCGCGCGTCACGGTCATCTCCTGGCTGGGGCCGTACCAGGGCATGCCCGCCCAGCCGGGCCGTGTCGGGGTGAACAGGCTCTTCACGCGAGGAGCGATGAGCACCCCGGCCACTACCAGCCCAGCCAATACCGTCAAGCAGCCGATCGCAAAGATGGGCTTTCCGCCCCGGCCGCGTCTTCTCTTCTTCGTCATCGCTTACTTCCCCCGCGATCCATCATCGGTCGGCCCTCCCGGCGCGGGAGTGCTCACAACAGACGGCTGGCTCTCTATCGGCAACGGCGCTGGCTGGCCCGCCCCGTCGGTGGGGGGCTGCACCTGCTCTCCTTCCTTGCCGGGCACAACCTCGGTCGCCTCATCGGGCGGGGCAACGCCTTCGTCAGAAGGAATCTGCTCCCCAGGAGGAGCCTCCTCGCCGCCCTCCGCCGGCGCCGGCTCGGGCTGCGCAAAGGGCATGTCGTACGGAGATCGCTTGGCGGGCTCCTGCAGCGGGTAGCGGAGGGTCTCGCCCTCCTCAACGCCGGTGAGCACCTCGGCCAGGATGCCGTCGTTGGTGCCGATCTTGATGTCGCGGTCCACCCAGTCACCCGACGGGCTGAGGACCTGCACCATCACGCCCCCGTTCGGCGACTGGCGCAGCGCCGCGGAGGGCACCACGAGGACGTTCCGCTCTTCGCCGACGACCATCTTGAGCATGGCCGTCATGCCCGGGCGAATGTCCAGGCCGCCCCGGTCCAGCGAGACGCGCACCTTGAACATCGTCAGACCGCCCTGGGACTGGCCGCGCGGAGAGATCTCGAGCACCTCACCCTCCAACATGCGGTCCGGGTAGGCCTCCAGAGTAATGCGCACCGGCTGGCCCACCTGAAGGTGCACCACGTCCACCTCAGACACGGCCGACTCGAGGCGCAGCGCGTCGGGCGCCACCAGGTAGGCGATCTGGTCGCTCGGAGAGACAATCTGCCCCGTGGTGGTGCGCAGGTCAAAGATCACCCCGTCAAAGGGTGCCCGCAGCGTAGACGCCTCTAGCGAGGCCAGCACGCTCTCTACCTTGGCCAGGGCGGCGTCGTAGCCCGTCTGGGCCGCCTCGAGCACGGTCGGGTCGGGCCCCTTGTGGACCTGCTCGGCCCGCTTGGTGGCCTTTTCCACGCGGGCGACGGCCTCCTCGTAGGCGAGGCGCGCCTCGGCCTGCGGGTCGTACCCCTCCTCGCGGCTGCGCGCCAGCTTGGCGCTGGCCTTCTGCAGCTCCTCCTGCGCCTTGCGCACGGCGTCGCGCGCTGCGCGGAGCGAGCTCTCGCGGGCGATGCGCGCAGCGCTCAGGGCGCGATCGGCATCCGCCAGGTTCTCCTCGATCTCGCCACGATTCTGGTCCGGCGCGAGATCCCGCAGGGCACGCTGGAAGAAGGCCTGATCGTACTCAAGCTGGCGGATCTGGCCGGCCTGGGCGGTCAGCTCGGCAACGGCCAGCTGATCCTGGGCAGCCTGCAGATCGTAGCGCCGATCGGCAACCTCCTGCTCCATCCGGCTCGACCCGGAGGCTGCGGACAGATGCACGCCCATCTCTGCCTTGGCCAGCTCGTACTGGGCGGCCAACAGGTCCGCCTCGGCCTGCGGGTCGTACCCCTCCTCGCGGCTGCGCGCCAGCTTGG
>JAAZBY010000009.1 GCA_012513595.1 Chloroflexota bacterium | reverse complement strand
TAGGGCGGGGTCTTGCCTGCCCCCCGAACGGGGGGAGCCCCGCCGAGCTGCCCCGCAGGCCGTTTTCAGAGTAGTGCGGTGCCGCCTGTCCCGAGGTCCGCCGAGGGATGGCGCCGCTTTGGCGGGCCGTGCGCCAGGCAGGCAGAGGGGCTTGCCCCGACCGCTAGGCCCGGGCACACCCGCAGGCGCGACCCGTCCGCCCGTCCGGCGGCGCCTTCGCGCCGGCCCAAGGCCCGCCGTACCTTCCGCCACAAGGGGACACATGGCCAAGCCGACCATCGCCGTCGTCGAGGGGCGCGCGGAGCCGACGCCCGGCTCCGTCCTCCTCTGGCTGCACTGCCCTGCCCTGGCCCTCGCCGCGCGGCCGGGCCAGTTCGTCATGCTCCGCGCCGGCCCCGGGCTTGACCCTTACCTGCGCCTGCCGCTCCCCATCCATCGCCTGGCTGAGGAGGGCCTGGCCCTCTACGCCACCACCGCCGACGCGGCCTACCCCTATCTGGCTGACCTGGGCCTCGGCGCGCGGCTGGACCTGTTGGGCCCCTTTGGCCGCGAGGTCCTGGCGCCCTACGCCGGCGCCAACCTGGCCTTGGTCGGGCAGGGGCAGGCCATCGCCCCGCTCCTGGCCCTCCTGGACGGCGACTGGGGCGCCGCCCAGCTGGTGACCACCGTCGCCACCGAGCGCCAGGCCTACCCGGCCGCGCTGCTGCCGGCCAACGTGGCCCACGCCTCCTTTGCCGGCCGCCGCGGCGAGGGGGCCTTCTGGGCCACCGTGGAGGAGGCGGCCCGCTGGGCGGGGGCCATCTACCTCTCCGGCACGCCTGCCTTTTACCGGCAGGCCCGCGGCGTCATCGAGCGGGCCCGCATCGTGACGCCGCCCGGCCTGGCCCAGGCCTGGGTCTGGCGCGACCTGGCCTGCGGCGCCGGCCACTGCGGCGCCTGCCTGACGCCGACCCGCCGCGGCCCGCGCCGCGTTTGCAGCGAGGGACCCTTCCTCGATCTCGCCGACCTGGTCATCGACTGAAGGTCAGGAGCAGCCATGCGACCCACCCGTCCCGCAGGCCCGGTTCTCCTCGTTACCGCGCTGGCCGCCGCCCTCGGCGCGCTGCTTGCCAGCGGCTGCGGCGCCCCGGCCGCCCTGCCCGTGCCGACGGCGCCGGCCCCTACGGCGACGCCTCTGCCCTCGGCCACCCCCCTGCCCACGCCGCAGCCCTCCGCCACGCCCACGCCCACGCCCGAGCCCACCCGCCCGGCGGCGCTGGTGGTCATCGACGCCGGGCACGGCGGGGAGGATTGGGGCTCCTACCACCTCAACGCCGCCGGCAAGGTGGACCTGGTGGAAAAGGAGGTCAACCTGGCCATCGCCGGCTACACCCGCGACGCACTCGTGGCCCGCGGCGTGCGCGTCACCATGCTGCGGGAGACCGACCTAGCCCTGAACGAGGAGGGGGTCGACGTCAACGGGGACGGCGTCGTCACCGTGCGCGACGAGGTGCAGCTGCGCGTCGACCTGGCCAACGAGGCCGGCGCCGACCTGCTCCTGTCGATCCACCAGAACGCCTACCTGAACGCCCGCGGCCAGCCCGACGGCAGCGTCGGCGGCACGGTGACCTATTACTGCGCCGACCGCCCCTTTGCCGACCGCAACCTGCGCCTGGCCACCCTGGTGCAGGAGCGCTCGGTGGCCGCGCTGCAGGCGGCCGGCTACGACGTGATGGACCGCGGCGTGCGCGTGGATTCCGAGCTGTCGGAGGGCGGCACGGTGCAGCACCTGGTGCTCCTGGGGCCGGTGACCGACCGGATCGTGCGGGCCAGCACGATGCCCGGAGCGCTGACCGAGTCCCTCTTTACCACCAACGACGAGGAGGTGGCCCTCCTGAACGACGACGCGGTGCGCCGCAGCCTGGGCGAGGCCTATGCCGAGGCGGTGCTCGCTTACCTGGAGGAGTTCGGGGCCGGGGGACCGGACCTGGCCGGGCCGGAGGGCGCACCGTGATCGCCTGCGGCATCGTCCTGGGCAGCGGCAAGCGGGAGGTCGTCCTCTCCAGCCCACTGCTCTCGGCGGCCGGGGCGCTCGGGTACGATCCCCCGCCGGCCGAGATGCTGGAGTGGCTGGGCGCGGTCGTCACGCCGGTGCTCACGGCGGAGCCGCGCCGCGGGCTGGAGGAGCCGGTGCTGCTGCGGACAGCGGCGGGCTACCTGGTGCGCACGGGGCGGCGCAACCCCGGGGTGCGCCGCGCCCTGCGCCGCCACGGCCGCGCCTGGGCGGGCTGCGGGCGGCCGCTGATCGTGGCGGTGTACGGAGCCACCGTGCCCGACCTGGCCGAGGCTGCCTGGCAGGCGGCGGAGGCCGAGGCCGTCCAGGCGCTGGAGCTACACCTGCCCCACGACGCCGCGCCGCAGGCCTACGGGGCGGCGGTGCGCGCCGCGCGCGACGAGGCGGGCCTGCCCTGCCTGGTGCGCCTGGCGCACGAGGCGGCCGCGGCCGAGGTGGCGCGGGCCGCCGAGGAGGCCGGCGCCGACGCGCTGGTGGTGGCGGCGCCGCCCCTGGGGCGGGCCCGCGGGGCGGGCGGCACCTGGGTGACGGGCCCGCTCCACTCGCCGGCGTTGGCCCCGCTGACGGTTCAACGCGTGAGCGCGGTGCGCGCGGCCACGGGGCTGCCGATCATCGCCCGGGGCGGCCTGGCGAGGCCGGCTGACGCCCTGGCCATGCTGGCGGCGGGGGCCTGCGCGCTGCAGCTCGATTCGATATTGCACGTGGACCCCGGGACGCCCGAGGCGTTCTACGCCGCGCTCGAGGCGGAGATGGCGCGCTGCTCCGCGCCAGACTGGGCGGCCTACCTGGCGGCCCTGCGGCCGGAGGAGTGAGGGGGCGGCCCCCCGGCGGGCCTGGCCCCCGAACGTGCAAGACCGGGCGGCCGGCTCCGTCACGACCCCCGGGGTCTTCCGCGCGTCTTCGCGGTCTTCCGCGCGTCTTCGCGGTTCGCCGCGCGTCTTCGCGGTCCGCCGCGCGTCTTCGCGGTCTGCCGCGCCGTCCGCGCGCGGGACCCCGGGGGTCTGAGGACGGCAGACCTCGCTGCTGCGAGCGGAGGCCGCCGCGCGCGCCGCGGCGGGGCTCCCCCCGTTCGGGGGGCAGGCAAGACCCCGCCCTACAAGGAACGCCGGCTAAAGCCGGCTCACGGAGC
>JAAZBY010000117.1 GCA_012513595.1 Chloroflexota bacterium | reverse complement strand
GCCCCAGGAGACCAGCGTCGTGGTCAGAAGCAGCCCCAGGGTCCAGGGCAGAGCCTGGCGGATCAACGATATCACCGGCGTCGGGAAGGTCGAAAGAGATGGGCCCAGATCCCCGCGCAGGAGGCGGCCCCAGAAGGTGACGTACTGCTGCAGGTTGCTGCCCTCCAGGCCGTACATCTCGGTCAGCGCCTCGCGCAGGTGGATGACGGCCTCGGGGTTGATCTGCGCGCCCGACGCCATCAGCTGGCCGATCTGCCGCTCCACCGGGTCGGCGGGCGAGAACCGGGGGATGATAAACGTAAGCGTAACCCCCAGGAAAATGACCATGAAATACTGGCCAATCCGTGGGAGGAGGTAGCCAAGCAGGAACTTGCGCATGGGCAACACCCCAGGGAAAGCCCCTTCGCGGCGCACTGGCGCCGCGAAGGGGCACGGTCGGGCCGACTAGGCGTCCTTGGGCTTGATCTTGACGAACATGTACTTGGTGTTGGCCCAGTTGGCGACGGGGTCGGTGTAGGGATCCTCGGCGGTCGGGAAGCCCTCCCAGTAGGTTTCGTCGCACACCGAGAACACGTTGTACGACATGATCGGGATGATCGGCATCTCGCGAGCCGCCAGCTTGACGAACTGCCGGCACAGCTCGAGGCCCTGGGGGTCGTCAAAGTCGAGCTTCTGGATGCTCTCGATGATCACGTCGAGCTCGGGGTTCTTCCAGCGCATGCGGTTGCGCCCGACGGCGTTCTCTCCCTCCGGCCGGTAATAGTCAGAGTGCCAGGACTCGAGGAAGAAGAACAGGTCGGGATGGCCGCCCCAGGTCTCGATCGTCCAGCCAAAGTCCGCGTCGAACTCGCCGAGCAGGGCGATGCGGGAACGGGTGGCGTTGTCGAACACGTTGAGGTTGGCGTCGATGCCGAACTCTTTCCAGCACTCGACGATCATGGCGGCGCCGCGGTTCATCACCGGCCGGGTCTCGCCCTCGGCCTCCAGGGTGATCTTCCACGGCTGGCCATCGGGCAGCAGCCACATCCCCTTGCCGTCGCGGGTAAAGCCGTTGGCCAAGAGCAGCTTCTCCGCCGCTGCGACGTCGTACTTCCACCAGCCGGCGCCCACGGCCTTGCGGATCTCGACCGGGTCGGTTGGCACCAGGTCGCCCAAGGTTTTGCGCGCCTCATCGGCGATGCGCAGGCTGGCGTCCGGGTCGTACGGCAGGTAGGGCTGGCCGTCGATGTCGAGGGCGAACTCCTTGAGCCAGCCCTCCAGCGGCTCAAAGTAGTACTGGGGGTACATGCCGGTCGGCGGGACGTGGATGGCCGAGATGGTTGCCGCGCCGCGGTAGGAGGCCATGGCCACGCGGACGATGTCGATCGACAAGGTCAGCGCCCAGCGCACATCGCGGTTGTCCAGCGGGGGCCGCTCCAGGTTCAGGATGACCGACGGCAGCGTGGGGTCCGGGTGCGCCCAGGGGAAGGACTTGAACCAGCCCTTGGAGGTCGGGTTGGTCTTGGCCAGCGTGATCATCCCCTCGGGGGCGATGTCGTGGATTACGTCCAGGTCCTTGGCGGCCTGGGCCATGACCTTCTTGTCGCTGGGGCCGGGGGCCACGTACATGGCGTACTTGGGGCCCGGCTCGCCAAAGCGCGCCAGCGTCGTGCGCTGCCAGTCCTCGCGCCGCTCCCACAGGTACCAGTTGCCGTTGGGGTCATAGTCCTTGAGCACGTAGGGGCCCAGGCTGACGGGCGGGTTGAACTTGAAGGCCACCACGTCGGCCTCTTTTTCAAAGACGTGCTTGGGCATGATAAAGCAGGCGCTCCAACGCACGGTAAAGAGGCCGTGGAACCGTGAGTTGGGCTTGGTGAGGTGGAACACGACGGTAAAGTCGTCCAGCCGGTCGATCGACTCGACGTAAGCGCTGAACTGGCCGGTGTAGGACATACCGGGCGTGTTCTTGAGCGTCTCGACCGTGTAGATCAGGTCGTCGGCGTTGAACTCGACGCCGTCGCTCCAGTAGATGCCCTGGCGGAGCTTGACGGTCATCTCGGTAAAGTCTTCGTTGTAGATCGGCTTCTCCGCGGCCAGGGAGTTGTCCCACACGCCGTCGATGCCGGCATCGGGGTCGATGTACCAGAGGGCGTCGAGAGCCAGCTGCTGCAGGCCGGTTGAGGCGCTCTGCATGCCGGGCCGCCAGCGGTTAAAGTCGTCGGCCGGAACCACGCGCCCGGTGGGGTTCTCGAGGATCAGGGTTTCCTTGCGCGGGACGCCGGGGGCGACCTCCTCACCGGCCGGGGCGGGCTCGGCGGCGGGGGCGCCGGGTTCGGGGGCGGCGGGCACCTCCACCGGGAGGCAGCCTGCTGCAGCGATGCCAAAGGTCGCCAGGCTGGTGTAGCGTAGAAATGCGCGTCTCGAGATCTGGGGTCTAATGTCGCGATGCTCCTTGTCGTACGCGGTGGTCAACACGTCGCGCCGGATCGGGATCACTATCGCTACCTGGGTCCTGGGGTCTCGAACACGTGATTGGCGTAGCCGGACGTCCACGGTATGCCGTGGCACTGCCGAGCATGCTACATAGGCATCCCCCTTTGCTCCGGGTAACAGAAAGATGGAGCGGTATTATCTCTAGAGGCAAGCAGGTGCCCTGTGGCGCAGGGGATCATGCGCCGGACAGGAGAAAGTGGTTGCCACATATCCCGGCGCACCACCATCTGTCGTGGCGCCACTAGTGGCACCCCATTGCTACCGTTACCGTGAACGGTAACACTGTCCCGAATCTAGCATGTAAATCCGGCACTGTCAAGGCCTATAGTGTGCTGCCTAGCAAGGATGCCGACACTTGCCGTCTTTGCCGCCCAGAACGGCGTCAAGTAGGCGGCTGAAACCCAGATGGTTCGGAACCCGGCCATCATGCCACGCCTGCGGGCCTCTGCGTTCCGCTACGCCCGGCAGTCGACGCCTGTACCACCCGGCTACCAGGCCAAACAGTTGACGCGCCGCCCAATGTGTGCTATCCTACGGGAAATCCATACGAGACGTTGAGCAGGAATAGTAGCCGTCCGAGCGGGGGCCAGAGAGCCGGGGTGAGGTGCGAGCCCGGTACCAGCGCAGATGGTGAATGGCCCTGTGAGTCGCATGGTAGAACGCGCCGCCGCCAGT
>JAAZBY010000116.1 GCA_012513595.1 Chloroflexota bacterium | reverse complement strand
CGGCGGAACCAGCCACCAGAGGGCCTGCCTAGGCGCAGTCCTCGGCAAAGACCGCCCCCCAGCCGTGCAGCCGGGGCACGTCAGCCAGTAGTCGCCGGGTGTACTCGTGCTGCGGAGCAGCCAGCACCTCCTGCACCCCGCCCTGCTCTACCAGCTCCCCGCGGTACATGACCAGAACGCGGTCGCAGACATAGTAAGCCTGCCCCAGGTCGTGGGTGATGAACAGGACGCTCATGTTGTGCCGCTGGCCCACGTCGCGCAGCAGGTTCAGAACGGTCACGCGCAGTGAAGCGTCCAACATGCTGGTGGGCTCATCGGCGATGAGCAGCTCGGGCCCCACCACCAGGGCACGCGCGATCATGACGCGCTGCAGCTGCCCGCCCGACAGCTGGTGCGCGTACTTGGGCAAGAGGTCGCCCGGGTTCAGCCCCACCTCGATGAGGGCCTCTTCGACGGCGTGCTCACACTCCTCGTCTGTGCGCCGCACGGGGCAGACCCTCAGCGCGTTGCGCAGCAGCTGCCGAATCGTGTAGAACTGGTTACAGGCCGCAAAGGGATCCTGGAATACCCCCTGCACCCGCCCCCAGTAGGTCCTCAGCGGACGTGCCCCGTTCAGCTGCGTGACGTCCTCCCCGCGGAGGAAGATGCGTCCGCTGGTCGGCTCCAGCAGCCTCAGAAGCAGGCGCGCCAGGGTCGTCTTGCCGCTGCCGCTTTCGCCAACCACGGTCACCGCCTCGCCGGGGCGGATGCTGAACGAGACGCGGTCCACGGCGCGCACCTGCTGGTCACCATGGCCAAACACTCGCGTGAGGTCCTGTGCCTCCAAGAGCGGCACCTGCGTCTGCCCGGCTGTCATGGTACCACCTCCCGCGGGCCGGCCCGGCGCCCCTCGTCGAGCAGCCAACAGGCGGCCTGCCGGTCGCCCTCCCTTCCGACGAGCGGTGGCTCCTCGGCCGCGC
Source organism: Chloroflexota bacterium (assembly GCA_012513595.1). The sequence goes on along the minus strand of JAAZBY010000116.1, from coordinate 1,953 downwards.
AGATTTCCAGGGCCTGGCTGCAGCGCGGGTGAAAGCGGCAGCCGCCCGGCGGGTAGCGCAGGTCCGGCGGGGCTCCGCGGATCCCCTCCAGCCTGGCCGAACGGACGCGCGGGTCTGGGTCCAGCGTCGAGGCGATGAGCGCCTGTGTGTAGGGGTGCTGCGGCGCGTCGACGACGTCACCCGTGGTGCCCACCTCCACGATCTTGCCCGCGTACATCACCGCGATGCGATGGGCGATGTTGGAGAGCATCGGCAGGTCATGCGTGATGTAGATGATCCGCGTAATAAAGCCCCGCTCGAGCAGGAGCTGGAGGAGCAGCACCAGCTGCTTTTGCACAGACACGTCCAGCGCTGAGGTTGGTTCATCGGCAATCAGCAGCCGGGGGTTCAACAGCGTGGAGATGACGGCCACCACACGCTGGCGCATGCCGCCGCTGAGCTGGTGTGGGTAGCTCTCCAGCACGCGGCCTGGCAGGTAGAGTTGCTCAAAGCGCTCGCGCGCCGTGGCGATGGCCTCCGCCGGGCGGATCAACGGATCGTGTGCGCGCATCACGTCCACCACAAAGTCCCCCACCCTGGCGGTCGGGTTGAGGGAGTTCATGGCCCGCTGAGGCAGAAGCCCGACCATGGCCCCGTACCAGTAGGACGGGACCGCCCCGGGGTCGGCCAGCGAGAAGGCCAGGCCGTTCAGCGAGATGTCTCCACTCAGGACGCGAAGCGGCGGCCGAGACGTCATCGAGATAACCGCCGCCAGGGTGGACTTGCCACAGCCTGACTCTCCGGCGACGCCGAGGACCTGACCTTCCGCCACGGTCAGGGAGACTCCATCGACCGCGCGCACGTCTGGCCCGCCGCGCGAGGCATAGTAGGCGCGCACATCACGAACGATCATCCTCTCCCCGTCCTCCCGATGGGGTAGCCCTCACGAGCGTCTCAGGCGAGGGTTCAGGATCTCGTCAATGTTCGACTGCAGCAAGAACAGGCTGAAGGCGATCAGCGTGAGGAACAGAGCCGGCGGGACGAAGGCCCACCAGGCCCCCGTCCGCACGGACTCCCACAGCAGCGCCCAGTGCAGCATGACGCCCAACGAGATCCCCTCGCTCGGCCCCAGGCCCAACATGCTCAGGGCCGCCTCTTGCAGGATGCCGCTGTTCAGCTGCAGCACAAAAGCCATGATCACGTACGACATCATGAAGGGGATGATCTCACCGATGATCAGGCGCAACCCGCCCGAGCCGGACAGGCGCGCGATGGCCACGTGCTCGCGGGTGCGCAGGCTGCTCGTCTGGGCGCGCACCGCCCGGGCCGTCCACGGCCAGGTGATCACGCCAATGATGATCCCCATCGTCAGAATGGACCGCGTGGTGACGGCGTAGGAAAGGAGGATCAGGATCACGATCGATGGGATGGTGATGACCACGTTGGTGAAGGCCATCAACACCTCTTCCACCGTGCCGCCGACGTAGCCAGCCACCGTGCCGATGAGTAGGCCGAGCAGGGTCGCCTCCAGCCCGGCGATGACGCCGATGATCATCGACGTGCGCGTGCCGTACATCAGTTGGGTGAACACGTCGCGGCCAAAGTTGTCAGTCCCCAGCCAGGCCACCGCGGAGGGCTTGTCATACAGGAGCCCCACGACCTTGGTCGGGTTGGGCCGATCAAAGATGATTGGCCCCAGGGTGCCGAACAGCACCAACAACAGCAGCATGATCACGCTGCCCACGAAGCGACGGTTGAGCATGCCGGCCGCGGCCATCGATCGACTCAGCCCAGCGCGGGTGACCGCTCGGCCGGACCTCTCTTGCACTGCAACGCCCATGGAGCCCCCCTATGCCTCGCCGGCAGTGGCGGCGCGGATGCGCGGGTCGATGATGCCGTAGGCAATGTCCACCAGAAAGTTGGCCGAGAGCACCCCGACCATGATCAAGAGCGTGACCCCCTGCACTACCGGAT
>JAAZBY010000115.1 GCA_012513595.1 Chloroflexota bacterium | reverse complement strand
GAGTGTCATGAGCATGTTCTGCTACCAGTGCCAGGAGGCCGCCAAGGGCCAGGGCTGCACCACGCGCGGCGTGTGCGGCAAGCCCCCCGAGGTCGCCGCCCTGCAGGATCTGTTGATCGACCAGCTCCGCGGGCTGGCGGTGTGGGCCGTCAAGGCGCGCGAACTGGGCATCAGCGACGCCGAGGCCGACCTGTTCGTCACCGAGGCGCTCTTTGCCACCATCACCAATGCCAACTTTGACCCGGCGCGCTTTGTGGCGCTGATCAACCGCGCCGTAGCCCTGCGCGACGCGTTGCGCGCCCACATCAAGGGCAAGGTGGACGCGGCACTCCTCGCTGGGCTGCCCGCTTCGGCCACCTGGACGCCCGCGACAGGCGATCAGACCGAGTTCGAGGCTCGCGGCGCGCAGGTGGGCGTGCAGGCCGACCCCGCCCTCGACCCGGACGTGCGCTCGTTGCGCGAACTGCTGATCTATGGCCTCAAGGGCCTGGCAGCCTACACGCATCATGCCTACGTGCTCGATTACCAGGACCCGGTGCTGTTCGCCTTTTGTTTCGAGGCGCTGGCGCTCACGACCGACGCCAAAGCCGGCGCCGGAGAGCTGGTGGCGGCGGTGCAGAAGTGCGGCGAGATGGGCGTGAAGGCCATGGCCCTGCTCGACAAGGCCAACACCTCCACCTACGGCAGCCCCGAGATCACCAAAGTGAATCTGGGGGTAGTGCCCGGCCCGGCCATCCTGGTGAGCGGCCACGACCTGCGCGACCTGGACGAGTTGCTGCAGCAGACCGCCGGCAAGGGCATCAACGTCTATACCCATGGCGAGATGTTGCCCGCTAACGCCTACCCGGGCCTGAAAAAGTACCCGCATCTGGTGGGCAACTATGGCGGCTCCTGGTGGAAGCAGGACAAAGAGTTCGAGTCCTTCGGCGGGGCCATTCTGATGACGACCAACTGCATCACGCCCGTCAAGGACAGCTATGCGGGGCGCCTCTACACCACCGGCCTGGCCGGTTGGCCCGGCGCCACCCACATCCCCGATCGCGAGCCCGGCAAGCAGAAGGACTTTGCGCCAGTGATCGCGGCGGCGTTGGCCGGCGAGAGCCCGCGGGAGCTGGAGACCGGCACGCTGACCATCGGCTTTGCGCACGACGCCGTGCTGAGCGTGGCCGACAAGGTGGTGGAGGCGGTCAAGAGCGGCGCCATCAAGCGCTTTGTGGTGATGGCCGGCTGCGACGGCCGCCTCAAGTCGCGCCAGTACTATACCGACGTGGCCGCCGGCCTGCCCGACGACAGCATCATCCTGACGGCCGGCTGCGCCAAGTACCGCTACAACAAGCTCGACCTGGGCACCATCGGGGACATCCCGCGCGTGCTCGATGCCGGCCAGTGCAACGACTCGTACTCGCTCGTCGTGGTCGCGCTCAAGCTGGCCGAGGTCTTTGGCGTCAAGAGCGTGAACGACCTGCCGATCGCCTACGACATCGCCTGGTACGAGCAAAAGGCCGTGATCGTGCTGCTGGCGCTGCTCTCGCTGGGCGTCAAGCACATCCGCCTGGGGCCCACGCTGCCCGCGTTCGTGTCGCCGGGCGTGCTCAAGGTGCTTGTCGAGCAGTTCGACATCAAGCCCATCGCCACGGTGGAAGAAGACCTGGCGGCCATCGTTGCGGGCAAGTAATCCTCTCTCGGACAGCCACAAGGGGCCGGACGCATTCTAGCGTCCGGCCCCTTCTCGTTCAGGCGGTCCCGTTCGGCGCCCCCCCTAGTACCGCACCAGAGGCAGCACCACGCGGTCAGTAGGCGCACGCGTGGTGAACTCCCACTCCGGCCCACTGGTATCGCCACAGGGGTTGCGAGCCACGATCTTCCAGTAGTAGCGTTGGCCGAAGGCCAGCGCCGGCAGGTTATAGCTGCTGACCGTACTCGTGCCTATCTTTGGCGGGCCAGAGTAAGTGCCAAAGTACACGTCGTATGACGTAGCCGCATAGCTGTCCGACCAGTTGAGATTGGCCGTTACGGACCGGTTAGTCGCGCCGTCTGCCGGGGCGGGCGACCAAGGAATGTCGGGCTTGCGGCAGGTGGTAAAGCTCCAGACCGGGCCGGCAGTCTCGCCACAGGCGCTCTTGGCCACAACCTTCCAGTAGTAGAGCGTGTTCGAGGCCAGCGAGATAGGCGCGTACACGCTGGCTGTGGTCGTTGCCACCTTCCACGGCGTGGCGGTCGTCCCCAGGTAGACGTCGTACGACGTGGCGCCGTAAGCGTCGGCCCAGTCCAGGGCCACGGTCAGCGGACGACTGGTGGCGCCGTCAGTTGGATTGGGG
>JAAZBY010000114.1 GCA_012513595.1 Chloroflexota bacterium | reverse complement strand
CGCGCCGGGCTGCTCAAGCGGCACGATCAGCTCGGGGCCGTAGCGTTCGTCGGCGTTCGTACCGGAAAGGCTGACCGTGCGCCCCTCGTGCGGCGCCAGCGCCGCGAGGATCGGCGCGGCCAGCGTCAGGCGCCCAAAGCCCTGGATGCTCATCACCGGCAGGTTGGCGCCCGCGGCTGCCTGGGCCAGGTCCGGGTCGAGGCTGGCCACCACCAGCCCAGCCAGGCCCACGGCCGCGGCGCGCAGGAGCACCTCCTCGCTATCGAGGATGCCCCCCAGCAGGATCGCCCCGCGCTCTTCGCGCGTGATCGTGTCCGCGGCTAGCGGGGCCCCTTCGGCGGACACGCGGAGGAGCAGGCGTCCCCGCGCCTCTCCGCCAGCGCCCCACACGCCGGAAAGCAGTAGCCCCAGACACAGTACGGCCACCCCGCGTTCGGGAACCACCTCGACGGCCGTGCCGGGCAGGTGCGCGCGGCGGTGCACCCGCAGGGGATCGCCGCGGACGAACAGGCGGCCGTCGCGCAACGTCTCGACGGTGCCGCCCACGGGTGCCCAGACCACCTGCGCCCGCCCCAGGAAGGGGCGCTTCTCAGCCAGGATCGTGCCGGCGGCCAGCCATTGCCCTTCCTCGACGAGGAGATAGCGGTGCACGTCGCGCGGGGCCACCTGTAGCCCCGCGGCAATATCGACGGCGTGGATATCGCCCTCGCGCCGCGCTTGCGCCACAATCTGGTCAGGCCCCACCACGTCACCCTGGGCGGCCAGCACCTCGGCAGGAGCCGGCAGCAGCCGTTGCCGGATGATCCGGGCCGCGCTGATCAGGCGCTGTTCAGGCCGTTCGGTCCGCATCGCCTTCGAGGCTCCTCAACCAGGCCACCATAGAGCGGCGCAGCTCGCGCTCTTCGGTGGGGAGCGCCAAGGGTCGCCCGCGGGCGTCGATGATGATGCCCAGGCCGCCGCCGCGCACCCTGGCTCGCCCGCCGACCCCCCAGCGCCCCAGACCGATGTCAAAGCTACGGGTCGGCCGCACCTCGAGCGTGGCCTCCTCGCCAAAGGCCAGCGGCAGCCGCACGATGCTGCCCGCTGTCACCTCCAGCTCGGTGAGTTCGCCGGAATCGCGCCGCAGCACCACTCGCAACGCCAGCGCCCCCGGGGCGTCTTCCCCGCGCGGGGCGATCACCGTACCGAGGTCGCGAAAGGCATCGCGCTCGAGCACCTGCACAGCGGCCAGCGGCTCCACCTCGGCCAGCACGCTGAGCACCGGCCACACGGCCGCCCAGTCCACCACCAGGCGGCTGAGCCCCACGGGCTGGATGGAATCCAGCAGGCTGAGGGCCACCAGGCTGAGATGCGGGGTATGGGCGATGACGCCGCCCCGCGCGGCGATCAGGTCGAACGGCGGCGTCGTCAGGATGCCGTCCAGCCGCCCCCAGTGCCGCTCGCGCAGCAGCCCCATGGCGCTGGAAAGCGACTCGCGCAGCGCCGCATGGAGGAGCAGCAGGTCATCGCGGCTTTCTGCCACGCTGTGCGGGCGCACCATGGCGTTGCGCAGGCGCGCCGCGATCTCTCCGCCGGCCAGGCGGCGGGGTAGCCACCGCGCCAGCCCCTCGACGCCGGCGCGCGACAGGACCCCCTCCAGGCCGTAGGAGGTGCCCGTATCGGCACAGGTGGCCCGCTGGTAGCCGCGGTCACGCGCGGCGGCCACGTGCGTGGTCATGCCGCCCACGTCGACGGCCAGCGCCCCCTGCCCGCCCTCCCCACGACGGGCCACGAACCGCAGCGTCGCCCCGAGGGCGTCGAGCGTCGCGCGCACCGGCGCCGCAGTCCACCCAGAGAGCCGCTCCCAGCCCGGCACCTTGGGCAGCGCGACCTGCTCGTACAGGAGGCTCAGCTCACGCTCCAGCTCGCTGACGCTCTCGGCGTGGACGTTGGGGCGCACGTTATCGACCACGCGATACTCCATCACCGGGGAGATCAGCGCGGCGAGAGGGCGGCGGGCCTCGAGGTTGCCGGCGAACACCACCACGGGGCGCGCGGCCTTGGGCATCCGCTCGTACAGGGTGGTGAGCACGCCGGCGGCGCTCTCGAGCGGGGCGGTGGCCGCGGCGTCGGCCCCTCCAACCAGGATGAGCACCTCCGGGGGCCGGCGGTAGAGCTCGGCGAGGGTCTCCTCCTCCCAGTTGCGGAAGCGGGCCCCGAGAGAGATGGTCTTTTCCAGGCGCACGAGCGAGGCCGCGCAGGCGCGGCGCGCGCTCTCCACGCTGAGGTCATCGGTGAGGCCGACGATGACGGCCGTCAGCGGGGGCGCGGCGCTGCACGTTGCCAGGAGCGCGTCAAACCCCTCGCCAGAGGCGCCCTCGGGGATGATGGGCGCGCCCGCGGCCCATAGCCGGCGCTGCACGATGTCGCCGATCTCCCCCACGGCGCGGCCCAGGCCCACGGTGACGTCCACATCGCGGCCGGCCAGGGTGGTAGGGACCTCGGCGCGCGCCACCAGGCGGTAGATGCCCTCCACCGGCTCGATGAGAGCGGCGTGGGTCACCGTCGTGCCGATGTCAGCGGTGATGATGGAGCCCAACTGCGCGTCTATGGCCATCCCCTAGAACCCCCCGTGCGTCAGAGGGCCGATCCAATCGCCGATCAAAAAGTCGAGCCGGCTGCCAAGCGCCACATAGAACGACAGCAACGCGCCCGCCAGAAGGACCCCAAAGGTGACCAGGATGTACAGCCGCCCGACGCCTCGCAGCGGGCGCACCAGCGCCTGCCACCAGCGCGCCAACCTCCGGCGGGGTTCGGCGGTAAAGTGGTAGCTAACCAACACCGCCACCACTCCCAACACCATGAGAAGCGCATCGAGCGCCTGGGCCCATCCGGGCGTGCCCCCCGCATAGTCCGCCGGGGCCACCGACACCAACGAGGCGCGCACCTGCGCCACGAGCGAGCCCGACAGGGCACCCCCCAACGCCAGCCCGGCCCCCACGCCCACCATAATCCCCAGCGGCAGGCCCGCCAACGGCGAGAGCCTGCGCGCGCTGCGCGCCACCAGCAACACCCCCAGGGCAAAGAACAGCGCATAGTGCCAGTGGCCGGCCGGATCCTGCAGGAGCAGGGCCAGCCGGGGGGCCAACACGCTCGTCCAGGCCAGGGCGGCCCCGTACCCGGCAGCGATGCCGACGAACAGCGCCTCGGCCAGGCGGTAGAAGGCGTTCCGCCCCACGACGCTGCTCAACACGGCCAGGGTCAGTAGCGCGGCCACCCACAGCCCCACCGCCTGCCCCGTCTCGGCCGGCACCTGCGCCAGCGCCTGTTCGACCTGGCTCAGCATGGGCGGCCTCCCCCGGCGCCCTGGCGGCTCGCCCGCGCCCGCAGACACCCGGACCAGCCGCGCCGGCTACGCATTACCGTCCCCCCGGCCGCGGCCCAAGAGCGGCACGATGTTCGCGGCCAGCGCCACCAGCCCCGCCAGCAAGGTCACCGCGGCCAGCCCGTCCCCCGCGTAGCGCCCGGCTACCTCGCCCGGCGCGGCGGCCTCGGCCCCGGCCGCCCCCGCGGCCCCTGAGGCCAGGGTGGCCAGCTGCCCCGAGCGCCGATAGGGCAGGAGGAGCGGCTCCACCCGGGCCGGCACCAGGGCGTGCAGGCACGCCGCACTTTGGGTGCCGACCTGCTCGATCCAGCGCCTGGCGGAAGCCCCATCGTCCGAAAGCACGAACACGTCGCGGATCGCGGCCAGGTCGGCCCCGCCCGACAGTATTGGGAACTCCCCCAGCGGCCGCTGCGCGACATAGTCCGCCCGAAAGGCCTCCCCAAGCCCCACCGACAGGGTGCGCAGGCCGACCGCCTCGCCCGGCAGATAGCCAAGCAGGAGGCAGTCCTCCCCGTAGACCAAGCCGACGTCGCGCCCTCGGCTGAGCGCATCGAGCGCCTCCTGCGCCAGCCCCAGGCCAGCGGGCGTGGTGCTCATCACCACCAGCGGCACCCCCCGCTCAGCGAGGGCATCGAGCAGGTCCGCCACCAGCGGGCCCAGCTCCCCTTGCGAGACGGCGCCATAGTCGAAGGAGACCAGCACCGGCTGCGCGGCTGGTAACGCCCGCACCGCGGCGACCAGAGCCTCCGGCGCCGGGTGCGGCTGGATCAGCGCGCGCGTCACCCCGCCGGTAAAGCGCGGCGCCAGCGCGGCGGCGAGGACGAGGAGGTTCAGCAGGATGCGCCCCAGCCTTCCCAACAGGCGTGAGCGCCGCGGCACCACGACGATCTGCCCCTCGGACAGCGGCGCCCGTTCGGAGGCGATCCGGCGAAAGAGCTCCGCCGCGCGGCGCTCCGCCTCACTGGGGGGCTCCACGGCTGGCAGCACGCCCAGCGGGGCACCCAGGACGGCGGCCTCCAGGGGCAGCGCGTTCTGCAGCCCGGCGAGGGGATCCTCCGGCCCCTGGTCGGCAGAGGCCGCAGCCGCGGCGTCCGCCGAGGGCTCGGCAGGGGCGTTGTGCGCCGCCGCCTGGCCGGCGGCTGGGGCGGGGCCCCGGTCGCCGCCTAACGTGAGGCGGTACGCCGTCGTGGGGCGCGGCCTGGCGGGGGGCCGCACGCCCTGGGCGGGCGGTGCGCTGTCCAGAGAGGCCTGCACCGCGGCGTCCAGCGGAGAGAAGCAGCGATGGCAGTAGACGGCCAGGGCGGGGTTGAGAGCCTTGCAGGTCGGGCAGGCGCGGTAGACCGGCTGCTCCAGGGGCGCCCCGCAGTGGGCGCAGGCGGTAGCGCCCTCCGGGTTGTGTTGCTGGCAGCGCGGGCAGACGATCATCCTCGCTCACTCCTACTCTGAGGCATAAGGATAGTCCACCGCCAGCAGAATGCGCAGCGACGTCGTGATGGTTCCCAGGGCGATGCCCAGCACCATGCCGCGCACCCCGGCCGTCAGGGGCACGGCCAGCAGCCACTCGCGCACCTGGGCCAGCGCCGGCGCCGCAGCGCCCACCACGGGCAGTTGCACCACCAGGGCCAGGAGGCTGCTCCCCAATAGGATGGCCGCCTCCACCGAGCAGATGCGGAAGGCCCGATAGGCCGCGCTGACGGTGTGGAACGCCAGCAGGGCGCCCAGGGTGGCCTCCAGCGGGAAGTACAGGTGGCGGAACACCCACTGCTGGGCCGCCGACCCGGGCCACAGCACACCAATGGCCAGCGTGGCCACAAGAGAGATCACCACGACGGCGCTGTAGGGGCGCTCCCGCCCGCGGCGGGCGGCGCGCTTGGTATGGACGGCCAGCAGGTTCAGCACGCCCACCAGCAGACCAAAGGCGGCCAGGATCACGGCGCCCTCGGCCAGGCCGGCGCCCAGGGCATCTACCAGCGGGTCGGCCACGTAATAATCGATGAGAGCCAGCATGCCGCAGGCGACGGCGAGGGCGATGGCCAGGGCTTTGTTCATCGTCGCCGCCTCACCCGAGGATCCCCAGCGACGCCAACACCACGCCGACGACGATGGCGATGACAACGCCCGCCCGTAACAGGTCCTGGGTGGCCAGGCTGCCGAGGTGGCTGGGACGGTGGAGGTAGGCGCCGACGGCGTAGACCTCTTCGCCATGCACCGCGTCATCGAGGCAGGCATGCAGGAGCGCGGCAGCATCCGGCTCCGCCGTGCCACCCACCTGCACCCGGTCGGCGGCCACGCCGGCCTCTGCCAGCCACAGCCCCTCCACGCCAAACCGCCCCAGCAGCACCGTGGCGCCCGCCCCGTGCGTGGCGGCCGACTGCGCCGTGCCGGCAGCATAGGCCAGAGGGTCGGGCCCATAGTAGTCCAGCGCCGAAGCGGGATACTGCTCGGGCAGGCCGGCCTGCTCGAGCGCCTGGCGCAACAGGCCCTGCGCGGCCGGCAGCGAGGCGCCGTCGGCAGTGCTCCCGACCACCGGCTGCCCCCACACCGCCGCCCGCCGGGCAACATAGTCGAGCGTCACCAGCCCCGCCAGGCTCTCCGCGGCCTGCGGCCCGGCGAGCCCAGCGCTGCCCGTGGCCACCTGCAGCGGACGGCCATCCTCGGCGGCCTGATTGGTCAGCAGCGGCAGCCGTTCATACACGGGGATACGTCGCACCCCGAACCGTCGGCCGTGCTGCGCCCTCCAGGTAAACACTACAAAGAACGGCAGCGTCACCAGCAGCACCAGAAGGCCGACGCTATCGGCATTCAGCGGCAAAAGGGGGTCGAGGGCGCGTATCAGGTCGTGCACTCAGCCTCCTCGCCCGGCGGGGCGCGCGCCGCTGTTCTCCAGCAGGCCGATCAGCGTTTCGACGTTGCCGGGCTCTTCCAAGAGCTGCGCATAGCGGCTGGGGGCCTGCCGGGTAACCGAGTCGAGCAGGGGCGCGCTGACGCGCAAGGCCTGGCCACACAGAAACGCAAACGGCCGCACCAGTTCCAGCACAAAGACAGCTGGAACGGTCAGGCCGTGCCGATCGATCGATTCGGCCAAGGATTGCAGCACGTTGCCCTCGGTGATAGCGGTACCAGTATGGCGGGGCCCCCGAGCAGGGCCACCCCGCCGCAGAAGCCAGGTTGCCTGCGAGTATACCACGACACTCTTGCCGGCTCCAGTCGTTGCGCGTCGGCCGTCAGCGCGGTCGACGGAGCGACGCGCGTCAGGTAAAATGTTGCGGCATGCGCGCCAACCCCGTGAGGCCGCCCTGATAGCGACAAGGAAAAAGAGACATGAAGCGTGATCCGCAGCAACCCTGGCTGGCCCCCGCCTGGGCCGCCAGCCAGCACAACTTTGCCCCAGAGATCGCCGTGCCGCCGCATCAGGTGGCCCTGCACGACATTACCCTGCGAGACGGCGAAGAGTGCGCCGATTTGGCCTTTACGGTAGAGGGCAAGGTGCGCGTGGCCGAGGCGTTGGCCCGCCTTGGCATCAAGAGGATGGAGCTCTTCCTCACCGTGCCCGGCTGGCTGGAGGCGCTGCGGGCCATCATCGCCAGGGACTTGGGGCTCGACGTGTACGTCACTTGGCAGCCGGGGCGCGTGGAGCGCGCCCTGGAGCTGGGCGTGCGCCACATCATGGTGTGGTACCGCATCGGTGAGGTGTACCAGCAGCACACCTCCAGCCGGGGGCGCGCCGTCCTGATGGACGAGATGTGCGCCGGCGTCCGCGCCGCCAAGGAGGCGGGGGCCACTGTGAACCTCTTCCTCCCCGAGTGCACCCGGGCCAGCCTGGAGCATGTCATCGCCGCGGCGCAGGCCGCCGAACGCGAGGGAGCCAGCGCCGTTACCGTGGTCGACTCGCAGGGCGTGGCGCGGCCCGCCGCCATCGGCTACCTGGTGCGCAGCCTGCGGGAGGCCACCGGCCTCCGCGTCGAGGTGCACTGCCACAACGACTTTGGCCTGGCCGTGGCCAACGTGTTGGCCGCCTACGAGGCCGGCGCCGCCGCCCTCCACGTCGCGGTGAACGCCGTCGGCTACCGGGCCGGCAACGCCGCCCTCGACGAGGTAGCCATGGCGCTGGAGGTCCTCTACGGCGTCGATACCGGCCTCCGCCTGGACCTTCTGCCCGAGCTCTCACGCCTGGTGGAAGAGATCACCGGCCTGCCCAACGGCTACTTTAAGCCGATCGTGGGGCCGGGGGCCTTCGCCTATGAGAAGTGGGAGGCTACCGCCGCCCTGGCTGCCGGCGGGGCCCGCCCCTACGCCTTCCCGTTCGAGCCCGAAGTCCTGGGCCGCAGCCCACGCCTGGTCATCGGCAAGTGGAGTGACGCCGGGGCCGTGGCCAAGAAGCTGGCCGAGTACGGCCTCACGGCGGCGCCCGACGCCCTCGACCGCATTCTGCTGGCCAGCCAGAGGGCCGGTGTAGCCCGCCGCCGCCCCCTGAGCGATGAGGAGTTCCTGGCCATCGCTGCAGAACTGGGCGTGACGCCGGCCGAGTAACCCATGCAGGAAACGCGACGCGCCCGTCCCCTTCTGCCGGCCTGTGGTATCTCCCCCACAGGCGTGGTTTGACGTTTCTGCTGGCGTGTCTATAATCCTTACGCTCGCAACTATTAGTGCCGCAACGATCGGAGACACAGCCATGGGGCACTCACAGGAACTGGCGGACTCCATCGTGCATCGGTACCTGAGCCTGGTACGCTACCAGCGCTCCCGTAACCAGGAGATCAAGAGAGAAGTCGGCCAGTCCGGGCGCCGCCTGGCCATCCTGCGCTGCCTTCTCGATGAAAGCCCGCGCACGGTGGGGCAGATCGGCCGTTACCTCTACGTCAGCGACGCTACCGTGTCGCGCATCCTGGATGATATGGAGACGCAGGGATTCGTCACGCGAAAACGCTGCACGAAGGACAGTCGCAAGGTCATGGTCGAGCCGACAGAGGCCGGCCGTCAGATCGTCGATCGCGCGCCACAGAGCGTCGTGGCCACGATGCGCGCCTTGCTTCCCGACCTTGACGTGGAGGAGTTGACCAGGATCGACTGGGCATTGCAGAGGTTGGCCGAGCTCGTACGGGTAGATGTGTCAGTGACGGAGGAATAAGTGATCAGATGAACGTCTACAAACGCGTCCTCGCTTACCTGCGCCCCTACTGGTTCACCGAGGTCCTGGCCTACGCGGCCATGCTGGGGATCAACGGGGTTATTCTCTACCGTCCCCAGCTCATCGAGAGGGTCGTCGACATCGGCATCGGGGAGGGCAACCTCAACGTGCTGGCCCGCTCGGCGCTGCTCCTCGTCGGGCTGACCGCGCTGCAGGGGATCCTTCGCTTTGCCGAGACCTATCTCACCGAATGGATCTCGCAGCGCATCTCGTACACGATGCGTAACGAGATGTACGAGCGGCTCGTCACCCTGTCATTCCGCTACCACGACACGTCGCAGGCCGGGCAGCTCCTGTCGCGCGTTACCAGTGACGTGGACAGACTGCGGCGCTTCACCGGTCGCGCCATCCTGCAGCTGGTGCAGGCCATCGTGCTCCTGGTGAGCACGGTGGTCATCCTGGTGCGCATGCACGCCCTGCTCGCCGGGCTGTCTCTCCTGGTCATGCCCGTCATCATGGTGTACATGAAGCGCTATGTCGACCAGGTACACCCCCTCTGGCACATGCGCCAGGATCAGGTGGGCGTGCTGACCTCGCGCTTGGAGCAGAACCTGCGCGGTATGAGCGTGGTGCGCGGCTTTGCCCAGGAAGAGGCCGAGATGGGCCGCTTCGGCGCCGAAAACGACCGGGTCTTTGACCTCTCGATGCAGGCCGTCCGACGCAGCGCCTTCTCCATGCCTCTTGTCGTACTGATGGCCTATGCCAGCGCCGTCGTCATCATCTGGCTCGGCGGGCGGCTGGTGATCTCTGGGCAGCTGACCCTGGGCGCGCTGATCGCCTTCAACTCTTACGTGATGCAGCTGGTGGGGCCTATCCGCCGGCTGAGCTTCCTGGCCAACATGCTGGCCGAATCGCGCGCTTCGGCGGACCGCGTCTTTGAGGTGCTGGACGCCAAGTCCGAGGTCGAGGACGCCCCCGACGCGGTGGCGCTGGAACACATCCAGGGGCAGGTCACCTTTGACCACGTCTCCTTCCGCTATCAGGACGGTTTCCAGGCCCTCACCGACGTGGACTTTGCCGTCGAGGCGGGCCAGGTCGTGGCCTTGCTGGGGCCCACCGGTTCCGGCAAGAGCACCGTCACCAACCTGATCCCGCGCTTTTACGACGTGACCGAGGGGAGCATCCGCATCGACGGTGTGGACATCCGCCACGTGACGACCAACTCGCTCCGCAAGCAGATCGGCATGGTCCTGCAAGAGACCATGCTCTTCGCCACGACCATCCGGGAGAACATCGCCTTTGGCCGGCCCGGCGCCACCCAGGAGGAGATCGAGGAGGCCGCCAAGGCCGCCGCGGCGCACGACTTTATCATGAGATTTCCGGATGGCTACAACACCTTTGTAGGCGAGCGGGGCGCCACCCTTTCGGGCGGGCAGCGCCAGCGGGTGGCCATCGCCCGAGCCCTGCTGATGAACCCGCGCATTCTGATCCTCGACGACGCCACCTCCAGCGTCGACACCGACACCGAACAGCATATCCAGGCGGCCCTGGCCCACCTGATGGAGGGGCGCACGAGCTTTGTCATCGCCCAGCGCGTGTCGACCGTGCGCAACGCCGACCTGATCCTGGTCATCGACGAGGGGAGCCTCGTGGCGCGCGGCCGGCATGAGGATCTCATCCGCCAGTCGGGCATTTACAACGACATTTACCACCGCCAGTTGCGGCAAGAAGCGGGCGAGTTCACTCCCGCACTCCTGGGGAGGACGTCATGAGCTTTGGATTCTCGGGCGGCGGCATGCGCAGCCATGGCCCGCACGCCCACATTCGGGGCTATCGCGATGTGACGGGCAAGGTCTTTGACTGGGCCATCACCAAGCGTCTGCTGGGTTTCCTCAAGCCGCACGTCCGCAGCATGCTCGTCGGCGTGGCGCTCATGTTCGTCAGCTCGGCGCTGGCGCTGTTGACGCCCTACCTGATCGGGCGCCTGGCTATCGACCGCTATATCACCAACGGCAACATGAAGGGCCTGACCTGGACGGCCGTGGCCATCCTGACCTGCTATGTCGTGGACTTTGTGGTCACCTGGCGGCGCCGGCTAATCCTCGAACGCACGGGCAACGAGCTGCTGCGCACCATGCGCCAGAAGCTGTTTGGGCACTACCAGCTCCTCTCGATGAGCTTCTATGACAAGAACGAGTCGGGCACGCTGATCTCGCGCATGTTGAGCGACGTCGGCGTCATCCACGAGCTCCTGGCCAGCGGCCTCATCACCATGATCAGCGACGTCGTCACCCTGGCCAGCACCGTGGTGGTGATGATGCTCCTCAGCCCGCGGCTGGCCCTGCTCAGCTTCTCGGTGCTGCCGCCGATGGCCGCCATTACGGTCTGGTTCTCTGGCCGGGCCCGGCAGGCCTATCGCCTGACCCGGCAGAAAGTGGGCGCGCTGACGGGACGCATGGCCGAGGACCTCGCCGCCATGCGCGTGATCCAGGCCTTTGCCGAGGAAAAGCGCACCCGCCGCGAGTTCGACCAGATCAACCAGGAAATGCGCGACGCCAACGTCAGCGCCGTGCGGCTGTCGGCCATTTTCACCCCGGGCATGGAAGTGCTGATCACCCTGGTTACCGCTCTGATCCTGTGGTTCGGCGGGCGTATGGCCATCGGGGGCGCCCTCACCGTGGGCGTCATCGTCGTGTTCCTCTCCTACATCGAGAGGCTGGCCCAGCCCATCCTGGACCTCAGCACGATCTTTACCACCTGGCAGGCGGCCATGGCCGGCGGTGAGCGCATCTTTGAGATCCTCGACATCCAGCCCGAGATCCAGGACGCTCCCGACGCCGTAGCCCTCACCGACGTGCGCGGCGATGTGCGCTTTGACGACGTCAGCTTCCGCTATGTGGAGAACGCACCCGTCCTGCACAACGTCAGCGTCCATATCAAGGCGGGCGACACGGTGGCCCTGGTCGGCCCCACCGGCGCCGGCAAGACGACCATCGCCAGCCTGCTGATGCGTTTCTATGACGTCGATGAGGGCGCCATCCTGATCGATGGGCAGGACATCCGCCACGTCACCATCGAGTCGCTGCGCAAACAGCTGGGTGTGGTGCCGCAGCAGCCCTTCCTGTTCCAGGGATCCATCGCCTACAACATCGCCTTTGGGCGCCCCGACGCGACGCGTGAGGAGATCATCGCGGCGGCCAAGGCGGCCAACGCCCACGACTTTATCTCTGCGTTGCCCGCCGCCTACGATACCGAGGTACTCGAGGAGTCCACCAACCTGTCCCTCGGGCAGCGCCAGCTGGTCTGCCTGGCCCGCGTGATCCT